>JAOPWF010000194.1 GCA_025965815.1 Mycobacterium sp. | reverse complement strand
TAGCGGGCAAGGCTGTCGCACGACCGCAGATCCACGGCGACCTGCTGCACTGTCGTGACACCAGCGGTGATTTGCCCAGCCATCTCGTCCCTAACGTCTACCCGCGTCGGTGAGCCGGTGACCTATCGGTCCTCTCGTGCCCGGCCGGCACGCCTACGGGCACTGTTGAGGGTGGATCCCTTGTGATTGGGCGCTGCCGTCGCACTAATCAGTTCGGCCATCGACTGCCGTAGGCACGTTTCGTATCGTTCGGGGTCGGGCATCATGGCCGAGCCGCACTGAAAGCCGATCGTCAGCGAACCGCAATAGCTGGACACCATGTTGATGAGCCCAAGGCCATTCGCCGCGGCGGCAAAGCCGTAGATGTCGATGAGCCTCGCGCCTGTCATGTAGATCGGAGCGCTGGGTCCAGGCACGTTGGTGACCGTCACGTTCACGACAGACACCTTTTCCGACAGGTCCAGCTGCGCGGCCAACCGTCCCGCCACACCCATTAGGCCCGCTGGAACGGCGTTGGCGATTTGGACCATAGGGCCAGCACCCTCGCCTTTCTGTGCGGCCTTCTTCTTCGTCGCCGTTTCATGCAGGCGACGCAGCCGCTCGATGGGGTCAGCGATGTCGGTGCCCAATGGGATCGTCGTGTAGGCCAGTTTGTTGCCCAGGCTTGCTGAGTCCGCGTCCCGCTGCGAAATCGGCATCAAGGCGACAAGCGAGTTGGTTGGGAGTTCATCCGCGTCGTGGAGGTAGCGACGAACGGCGCCGCCGATGAGAGCCAGGACGGCGTCGTTGACCGTGACGCCCGGCAGCGCGTTCTTGATTTTCTTGATATCCGCGAGGTCGAAGCGGACGCCTCCTACGGTGCGGTGCGGACCGATCGAGTTGTTGAATCGGGTGTGCGGCAACTCGATCGCCACTTCGCGTTCCGATTCGGTGTCCGTCTGGGATCCCAGTACACGCCGCGACAGCGCCGGCGCCAGTCCGACGACGGCGTTGAAAATTCGCATCGACTGCTGTGCAGCATTGGGTAGCGCCCTCAGCAATAGCTCGACAGCAGAGGGTGCCTCCGGTCGATGGTCGGATACGCCGGCCGGCAGGGCCGCCCGCGTCGGCGCCAGTTCCTGATCATGTAGGCAGCCGATGAAATCCATGCCCGCCACGCCATCCATGGCGGAATGATGCATCTTCATCGCCAAAGCGAATGCGCCGCCAGGCATGCCCTCGATGCCGTCGAGACCTTCGACGAACAGCATCTCCCATGGTGGTCGCGACAAGTCCAGCGGTCGCTCAAGGAAGCGGGCAACCTGCGCAGAGAATTCCCGCCAGTCCGCGGGCGCGGGCAAGGCCAGCCGACTCACGTGATGACGCAGGTCGACAGGACCGTCGTCGACCCACCAGGGGTGGTCCAGGTCCAGCGGAACGCGCTCGACCCGACGCCGGAACACGCCAACCGCGTCAATCCGAGGCTTGAGATTCGCCAGAATCTGATCGAAACTGACGCTGCCGCCGGGCGCTGAAGACGGATCGTAAATCAGAGCAGCGCCCATGTGTAAGGGCAGCGCCTTGCTCTCAAGGTAGACAAGGACAGCGTCCAGGCTTCCCAGTTGTTCCATAACCGGCCTTCCTCGATTCGCACGCGGACGTGAGCGGTGTGGTGCGAGTGAGTTCTCGCCGCCGCCCTGGTTTCCCTACCGCGTCAGCTCATGGCGGTGGACCGGTGCTCGCACGCACCGGTAGTTCGCGCAGTGTGTGTGACGGTCGGCGCGAGCCGGTCGTAGGTGGCGTCGGTGTTGGGCTGCTCACGCAGCAGCTTCTTGACCGGGCGCAGGGTGGCGCCGGTGGTCGGCAGGCTGGTGCGGAACTCGATGTACCTGGGAACCATGTAGCGCGGCAGTCGCGTGCTGAGAAACTCGATCAGGTCCGCGGGATTGAGCTCGGTATCGGGACGGAGCATGACGAACAGCTTGACCTCCTCGTCGACGCGCGGGGCGCCAGGGGCGTCGCCGACCGCAACGCCCACCGCAGCACACAGGGCGACTGCGGGGTGAGCCCGGGCCTCGGCTTCGACCTCGAACGAGGAGATGTTGCGGCCTCGTCGGCGGATCGAGTCTTTGAGCCGGTCCAGATAGCAGTAGTCGCCTCCGGGTTCGCGGACGAACAGGTCGCCGGTGTGAAACCATCCGTCGGGCAACGGGTGTTCGGCGCGTTCGGGCAAGCCGAAATACCCCGACATCAGCCCCTGCGGGTGCGAGCTGCGTAGCATTAGCTCGCCCGGTGTCCCGTCCGGTGTTGCCGCGCCGCGGTGATCGACGAGCCGGCATTCATAACCTGGTGAGGGCCTGCCGGATACCCGGTGATGCGTGGGCCGTGGCGATTTCAGCACCGCCCCGGTCTCGGTGGATCCGTACATCGTCGACACCTCGACGCCGAACCGCTCGGCAAAGCCGTGATAGTCGGGGATCAACGGCGCCATCGTGACGTATCGCAGCGGATTTTCCGCGTCGTCCGGCCGGCACGGCGCACCCCACAACGCCCCAGCGCCCGAGACTAAAACGGCTGTGCGGCAATCGAATTCACGTACGTCTTGCCAGAAGGTTTCGGCGCAGAACCGCTCTCGAAGTACCAGTCGTACGCCGAGTTTCATGGCGGCTCGCAGAGCCACCGCCCCCAACGAATGTCCGGGCGACCACGGGCTGTAGTACGCGCCCCCGACGGCGTCGGCGCCGCCAGGCACTAGACGGTGCGCATTCTGGGCGGCGAAGTGGTGCGATATCGCGACCGGCTTGGGGGCACCGGAAGTGCCCGACGTGAAGATGATGTTCTGGATGTCGGATGGATCCGGGCAGCGTCGAGGCCCAGGCCGCGCTGTGGCGCGCAGGTCAGCCGCGTCGAGAACCCTGGCGGGGTGGTCATTTGGCGGGGCGCTCGGCGCGGCGCGGCATCCCGGTGCGTCGGTCACTACGATGGCGCGCAGTGTGACCAGGTTGGGGTCGAGCGCGCCGGCCAGTTGGTCATAGCATCCCCGGTCGACAACGGCGACGACCGGATCGGTCAGGGTGAGCGCGCGCGAGAGGGGCTGACCCAGCAGCATCGTGTCCAGCCACACCACCGTTGCGCGAAGCCAGCCCGCTGCCAGCTGCACGGCGAAGGCGCGAACTGAATTGGGCAGCATGACCGCCACGCGATCGTGTTGGTCGACACCCGCCTCGTGCAAGGCATCGGCCCACTTCAGCGCCGCGGCGTGCAATGCGCCATTGGTGATGAAGTGGCCGCCGGCTTCCTGGACCGCGATTCGATCGGGGGCCTGTGACGCGGCGCGCCGCACCATCTCGGTGGTCAGCTCATCGACGTTCATCATCGCGATCCGCCGCCCGATCGGCGACGGCATAGCCGTCGCCTCGCGCCGCACCGCCTCGTGCGGGTTCAGCAAAGCCCTCATCCAAACCTCCTTCCTCGGCTCAGCGGTCCTGCCGTCAGGTGTCCAACATCGAGGGTCGACCCACCCGTGGACCGACGAATCTTCGTCTAGCGGTATCCCTCCGGAGGTCCGTCCAGGATGATGACCTTGGTTTCCAGATACGGGCGAAGCCCCTCGCGACCGCCCTCGCGACCGAGACCGGACTGCTTGAAGCCACCGAAAGCGATACGCGCATCGAGCC
The DNA here is from genome assembly GCA_025965815.1 of Mycobacterium sp. Taxonomy (GTDB): domain Bacteria; phylum Actinomycetota; class Actinomycetes; order Mycobacteriales; family Mycobacteriaceae; genus Mycobacterium. Next base: position 1,198 of record JAOPWF010000194.1, on the reverse strand, counting down.
TGAAGGCGTTGTGCCCGACCGTGCCGGATCGCAGCTGTCCTGCCACGTGTCGTGCCCGATCCACATCCGGGGTGAACACGCTCGCGTTCAGGCCGTAGATCGTGTCATTGGCGATGCGAATGGCATCGGCCTCGTCGCGCGCGGGGAGAACGGTCAGAACGGGACCAAAGATCTCTTCTTGCGCAATGACAGAGGCATTGTCGACCGCGGCCAAAACTGTCGGTTCGATGAAGTAGCCACGCTCCAACTCCGCGGGCCGCCCACCTCCGGCTACCAGCTGGGCGCCCGAGGCCACACCCTGAGCGATATACGATTCGACCCGGTCTCGCTGCCGCGCCGAGACGAGGGGCCCCATCTGCGACGCGGGGTCGAAGGCATTGCCGACCTTCGTTGCAGAGAATGCGGCAGACAACGCCTCGACGAACTCGTCGTGCCGGGACCGGGTGACGATCAAGCGAGTCAGGGAGGCACAGGTCTGCCCGGTTAGGAAGCGTTCGGCCTGCGCGATCGTGGTTGCCGCCTGACCCAGGTCGGCGTCGTCGAGGATCACTGCCGGCGACTTGCCGCCCAGCTCGAGCGTCACCCGGCCGATCCGCTGACCCATCAACGACGCAATACGTCGCCCTGCGGCGGTTGAGCCGGTAAACGCGATCTTGTCGACCCGCGGGTCGCTGACGAGAGACTCCGACGCCTCACGGTCGGCCGTCACCACATTGAAGACGCCGGGGGGAAGGCCGATTTCTTCGGCACATTCGGCTAGTACATACGCCATCGCCGGCGCCTCAGGTGCGGCCTTGAGAACAACTGTGCAGCCCGACAGCAGCGCGGGAGCAATCTTGTGAATAGCCAGCCCCAGCGGGCTGTTCCACGGCACGATCGCTCCGACCACGCCCACCGGCTCCCGCACGATCATGCTGAAGCCCGCTCCCGGCGTCGTCGGCGCCGGCTCCTCCCACGCGAAATCAGCGGCGAGATCGGCATAGAAGTTGAGCACGTCCGCGTAGAACTCGCCGGTGCCCTCCGAGAAGCTGTACAACACACCGGACTCGCGCGGCCATACATCGGCCAGAATCGCCGAGCGCGCACGCAACGCCTCAGCCAGCAAGCGCACATAGTCGGCACGTTGAGCGTGCGTCATTCGTGGCCACACGCCCTCATCGAAGGCGGCACGCGCCGCGCTGACTGCCCGCCCGACATC
>JAOPWF010000117.1 GCA_025965815.1 Mycobacterium sp. | reverse complement strand
GATCGCGCTGGGGCGTTGACGGTGGGCGACCACCGCGGCGATGGGGAGGAGGAAGTTCTCGGTGAAGAGCTCGCTGCGGGCCAGGGTCAGGGCGATGAAGCCGATGCCGAAGGCGAGCGCGGCGAGCAGCCGGTTGCCGGTGGCGGCCTCCACGATGAAGAGGGCGAAGACCCCGAAGGTGACGTCGATCCCCCCCACCGCGCCGGTGGCGAGCAGCTCGGGCAGGCTGCGCTCGAGCCGGTGGCAGCCTTCGTCGACCGAGCGGGAGAAGGCGCTCGCAAGCTCGCGCTCGGCCTCGCCGGCGGCCGGCGCCTCCTTCTCGCTCGCGGCCGGCGCGTCCTTTGCCACGGTCACGCCTTCCTGAAGCCGATGTCCTCGTACGGCGCGGTGGCGAAGCCGAAGGCGCCGAAGTTCCCGAGCGTCGACTTGGCGGCGATGATCTCCGGCCGCTGGTAGAAGGTCAGCGAGTGCACCTCCTGCCAGATCAGCGTGTCGATCTGGTTGCCCAGGGCCAGGGCCCTGGTGGTGTCGAACTCGCCGGTGGCCTGGTCGAAGAGCTGGTCGATCTGGTCGGAGCCGATCCGTGCGTAGTTCTGCTGGGCGCCCACGCCGGCCGTGGGCTTGGCGTAGATCGACTTGCTCGAGCTGATCGGGAACACCCCGCCCAGCCAGGAGAACACGGTGAGGTCGAAGTCACCGGGGGTGATGTACTTGTCGAAGAAGTCGGCGGAGGGCACCGTCTGGATGTCCAGCTTCACCCCCACCGCGCCGAGCATCGACAGCATCAGCTCCGACTCCTGCTTGCTGACCGCCACCTGTGACGGGATCACGATGCGCAGGGTCAGCGGCTTGCCCGCCCTCGTCCGCTGGGTGCCGCTCAGCTTCCAGCCGGCGGCGTCGAACAGCGCCGCCGCCCTGGTGGGGTCGTAGGTGCCGACCTCACCGGAGTTGTCCTGGGAGCCCTTCAGGTTGGCCATGAAGATGTGGTTGCCGAGCGGCACCGCCGTCACCCCCAGCGGGCCGAGCAGCGCCTTCGCGATGGTGGAGCGGTTGATCGACATCGCCACCGCCCTGCGCACGTTCACGTCGCTGAGGACAGGGCTGGTGCCGTTGATGGTCAGGTGGCGGGAGTTGGGGCCGCCGGCCTTGTGGATGGTGATCCCCCTGGTGGTGCTGGCGCGCCTCAGCTTGTTGACGTCCGGGCCGATGTCCATGAAGTCGATCTCGCCGTTCGCCAGCGAGTCGATCTGGGCGTCGGCGTCGATGACGCGGTAGATGACGTGGTCGAGCTTGGCCGGCCTCCCCCACCACCTCTCATTGCGCGACAGGGTGATGGTCTTGGCGGTCTGGTCGATGCTCTCGACCTTGAAGGGGCCGGCGGTGGTCAGCGGGCGCGCCTTCCAGCCGTCGTTGAAGGCGCTCGGGCTGGCGTTGGTCGACGCCGGGTAGAGGAAGCTGAACAGCCCCCGCCAGTCGACGTAGGGCGTGGCGAAGGTGACCACGACCTCGCGCTCGTCCTTCCCCCTGGCCACGCTCTCGATCTTGTCGTACCCCTGGGTCGAGGCCACCTTGTAGGCGGCATCGGTGCCGCGCAGCGCCTTCCACTGGGCCGTGAAGTCGGCCTCGGTGATCGGCGTGCCGTCGTACCAGGCCGCCCTGGGGTTGATGTGGTACGTGACCACCTCCTTGGGTGTCCTCGCGGTGAGGTCACCGGACTCGAGGTAGTTGGGGTTCACCGACGGCTGCGCGGCGGCGTCGAAGGTGAACAGCGAGGGCATCAGCGCGCCCATGACCTCGCCGTTGTCGCTCAGCGTTCCGTCCAGCTCGTTGCCGTTGAAGTTGGGAGGCAACCCGCCCAGCGGCCAGCGGATGGTGCCGCCGTCGGTGAGCTGGCTGCGGTCGGTCTTGTTGATGTCGACGGCGGTCGTCGGCGGCGCGGATGACCCCGATGTACCCTGGGGCGCCCCCGACCCGCCCGAGCCCCCGCAGCCGGCGGCCGCCAGACCCAGTGCCGTCAGAAGGCAGACGCTCCACGTCCGTCGTGCGGGTGCCACGGTTCCCTCCCTGGTGTGCCACATGGCCGGTTGCTGGCGAGAGTGTATGCCCCGGCGGCGGCCCCGTTCCGGACGCCCCCTCACAGCGCCGCCGGCACCCCCGGGTAGTGGCAGGCTGCGTCGTGGTCGGTGCCCTGGGGCAGCGGCAGGGGCTCCTCCTCGCGGCAGCGCGCCCCCAGCCCCTCGGGGAGGGTCGCGTAGCGCGGGCAGCGGGCGCGGAAGCGGCAGCCCGAGGGGATGTCGGAGGAGCTGGGGAGGTCACCCTCGAGCAGGATCCGCCGCCGGGCGCGCTCGCGACGCGGGTCGGGGAGCGGGATCGCCGAGAGCAGCGCCTCGGTGTAGGGATGGGCGGGGGTGTCGAAGACCGCGGCCACGGTGCCGATCTCGACGATCCGGCCGAGGTACATCACCGCGATCCGGTCGGCAACCACTCGGGCCACGCCTAGGTCATGCGTCACGAACAGCACGCCCATCCCGAGT
>JAOPWF010000040.1 GCA_025965815.1 Mycobacterium sp. | reverse complement strand
CAGCGGGTCAGGAGCGCCGGGCGGCTCGATCTTGATGACCTCGGCGCCCATGTCACCGAGGAGTCGACCGGCGAACGGGCCGGAGATCAGCGTGCCGATCTCGATCACCCGGATTCCGTCCAGCGCGCCAGTGGGAGTCATTCCCGTTCTTCCTCCGGAGCCGCGAAGTCGTGGCGGATCAGCCAGTCCGCCACGATGCCGATGGCCTGCCGCAGCGTGCCCCGTTGTTCGAGGCCGGCATAATTGTGGTTAGCGCCGGGGATCTCGAACATCTCCTTTTCGGGGTGACCGATCGCGTCGAACAGTCGCCGGGTGTGACTGGGCGTGCAGGCGTCGGCGAGGTTCCCGATCACCAGCGCGGGCACGGCGATGTCCGGACCGCACTCGAGGCCGTCGCCGTGGGCTTCGTCGTAGCTCCACTGCGACAGCCAACTGCGCAACGTGGAGAACCGGGCCAGCCCGACCGGGCTCATGTTCACCACCTGAGGATCGCCCAGATAGCACGTCCCCGGGGTGCGTTCGTTCGGATCGATCGTCGGGTCCAGCCAGCGCGGATCGGCCGTCGTGCCGTGCACAACGAACGCGAACTCATCTTCGGGGCGCCCGGCCGCTTTCAGCGCCGCAGCATCGGACCGCCGCGGGCCTCGGTGGCGTCGCTCGGCTTCAGTTCACTCGACAGCAGGTCCAGTGGCCGCAGCGGGCCGACGGCGCGGTACGCGGGGGGATCGTGACGCCGGTACATGTTGGCGGTCCGGCCGGTGAAGCCGCCGCGACCGAGTTCGTCGTCCTTCAGTCCATCGAGGTCGGCGTGCAACCGCCGGCGAGTCTTCCCTTTCCGCAGGTGAACGAAGGATTCCATGGCTGCTCCCGGGTCGACGGTATCGGCGGCAGTAACTAAAGATGACATTACTTTTGGTTTCGCGGGAGAACAACCCGGTCCCGCGTGAACGAAACAGGCCTGCGGCATCACAGGAAGACGTGGTGTACTAGGGCCGCTACAACTAAATTCTCCATCCGCTCCTGATCCGTGCTGGGCTTGGCTCCTGATAGAGCGGAAGGCGACAGGTAGGTAACCGGAGCGACGGTCGCGGTCGCGGGCTGTTCGCATGTTTGCAGCACACGAGGGATGGAAGATTGCATGACGTTCGTTGAAAGAGTGCGTTCGGGGTGGATGCGTCGCCTGGCGGTCGCGGCGGTGGCAGCGGCAGCGCTGCCGGGTCTGGTCGGCCTTGCCGGGGGTTCGGCGACTGCGGGGGCATTTTCCCGGCCCGGCCTGCCGGTCGAGTACCTGATGGTTCCGTCGCCCTCGATGGGCCGCGACATCAAGGTGCAGTTCCAGGGCGGCGGACCGCACGCGGTTTACCTGCTGGACGGCCTGCGCGCGCAGGACGACTTCAACGGCTGGGATATCAACACCCCGGCGTTCGAATGGTTCTACCAGTCGGGCCTGTCGACCGTCATGCCCGTCGGCGGGCAGTCCAGCTTCTACGCCGACTGGTACCGCCCGGCCACGAACAAGTTAGGACCGCCCCTCACCTACAAGTGGGAGACCTTCCTGACCCAGGAGCTGCCCTCCTATCTGTCCGCCAACAAAGGTGTCTCACCCACAGGCAATGCCGCGGTCGGTCTGTCGATGGCCGGATCGGCATCGATGATTCTGTCGGTCTACCACCCCGCGCAGTACATTTATGCCGCTTCGTTCTCGGGCTTCCTCAATCCCTCCGAGGGCTGGTGGCCGTTCCTGATCAACGTGTCGATGGGTGACGCCGGCGGCTTCAAGTCCGACGACATGTGGGGTCCGTCCAGCGACCCGGCGTGGCAGCGCAACGACCCGATGGTGCAGATCCCGAAGCTGGTGGCCAACGGGACCCGCCTCTGGGTGTACTGCGGCAACGGCCAGCCGAACGAACTGGGTGGCGGCGACCTGCCGGCCACGTTCCTCGAGGGCCTCACCATCCGCACCAACATCACCTTCCGGGACAACTACCTCGCTGCGGGCGGCACCAACGGTGTGTTCAACTTTCCGGATTCCGGCACGCACAACTGGGCCTACTGGGGCCAGCAGCTGCAGCAGATGAAGCCTGACCTGCAGCGGGTGCTGGGCGCCACCGCCTGAGTCGAACGCCACGGAGGATCCCGCCCGGCGGGTAACCGTCGGGTGGGATCCTTCGTCGTTCAGAAGCCGTCGGCGACCCGCACCACGGCGCGACCCGAATACTTTCCGTCGCGCACCTGCTCGATCAACCCGGCCACGTCCTTGACGTCAGCGTCATGGGTTATCGCGGAAAGATGCTGCGGCCGCAGCGAACTGCCGAGTCGTTCCCACAGCTCGCGGCGTGGTCCGATGGGCATCAGCACCGAGTCCATGCCCAGCAGGGCGACGCCGCGCAGGATGAACGGCATCACCGTGGTGTGCAGCGCCGGGCCGCCGGTGAGACCGCTGGCGGCGACCGCGCCACCGTAGTTCATGGTGCTCAGCACATCTGCCAGCGTCGCGCCGCCGACACAGTCGACGGCTCCCGCCCAGCGCGATTTGGCCAGCGGCCGCGGCTTGGCGTCCGGATCGGCCGGCAACCGGCCGATGACCTCGGCGGCGCCGAGTTCCTTCAACCGGTCCGCCTGATCGGCCTTTCCGGTGGACGCGACGACTTCATAGCCCGCGCCGGCCAGCAGGTCGACGCTGACCGAGCCGACGCCGCCGGTGGCGCCGGTGACCACGATGGGCCCGTCACCCGGCGCGATCCCCCTGTCGATCAGCGCCTGGACACTCATCGCCGCGGTGAAACCGGCGGTTCCGATGGCGGCGGCGTCGCGCGGACTCAGCGAGCCGAGCGCAACCACCTGGTCCGCGGGTAACCGGGCGTATTGGGCGTAGCCGCCGTGCTTGGCGGTGCCGATGTCGTAACCGTGCGCCAGTACCAGGTCGCCGACGCGGAAATCGGGCGAGTCGGACTGCACCACCTCACCCGTCAAGTCGATGCCCGGCACGATCGGATAGTCGCGCACCACACCACCCTTGGGCGTCAGTGCGAGAGCGTCCTTGTAGTTGACGCTGGAATAGTGCACCCGGATGGTGACATCTCCCGGCGGAAGTGCGGCGGCGTCGAGCGTTTCGACATCCACCGTGATCCGATCATCGTCTCGCCGCGCCACCAGAGCCTGAAACTTGTCCATGTGCATCGACGTTAGCCTTGAGGTATGCAGCATTTTCCGCTTGGTGGCTTTTCGGTGTCCCGAATCGGTTTCGGCGCGATGCAACTTCCCGGTCCCGGCGTGTTCGGGCCGCCGAAGGACCATGACGAGGCGTTGGCGGTCCTGCGGCGCGCCGTCGAACTCGGTGTCGATCACATCGACACCGCCCAGTTCTACGGACCCGACGTCGCCAACGAGTTGATTCGTGAAGCCCTGCACCCGTATCCGGACAACCTCGCGCTGGTCAGCAAGGTCGGCGGCCGTCGGGACAGCACCGGCGGCTGGCTTGCCGTCGAGGATCCGGCGGATCTGCGGGCGGACATCGAAACCAATCTGCGCACTCTCGGCGTCGGCCGGTTGGCCGCTGTCAACCTGCGACTGATGGACAGCGACGGGCCGAACCCACGGTTCGACGACCAACTGACGGCGATGATCAGTGCCCGGGACGACGGCTTGATCGGCGGAATCGGGCTGAGCAACGTGACCCGCGAGCATCTGCTGCACGCCCTGACACGCACCGAGATCGTCTGCGTGCAGAATCCGTTCAATCTCGTTGACCGGACGTCGCAACCGGTGCTGGACGAGTGCACCGAGCGCGACATCGCGTTCGTGCCGTTCTTCCCGCTGGGGTCGGCCTTCAGTGAATCCAATCCGGTGCTGGGCAACGAGATCGTTCGGCGCACGGCCGCCGAACTGGGCCGCACGCCGGCGCAGGTCGCGCTGGCGTGGACGTTGAGCGTGGCCCCCAACGTGCTGCTGATCCCCGGCACCTCGTCGGTGCGGCACCTGGAGGAGAACCTCGCCGTCGGTGACATCGAATTGGATGCGGACACCAGCAGTCAGCTGACCGCCCTCGCATCCTGATGTCCGGCGATCCGCGACATCCGCTGGTACGCCGGGCGGTTGCCGAGGACGCGTCGGCATGTGTCGCGATATACGCGCCCTACGTCTGCGACACCGCCATCACGTTCGAAACCGAGGTCCCCACCGTTGCGGAGATGGCCACCCGGATCGCGGCCGCACAGGCGACCCACGAATGGCTCGTGGCCGAGGTCGACGGCGACGTGATCGGTTATGCGTACGGGCGCGAGTTCAAACAGCGGGCCGCATACCGGTGGTCGGTCGAGACCAGCGTCTACATGTCGGCGCACCGCCGACGCACGGGCGGCGGTCGCGTGCTGTACGCGGAGCTGCTGCGCCGTCTCGCCGAACGCGGCTACCGTCGTGCCTTCGCCGGGATCACCCAGCCCAACGACGCGAGCACCGACTTTCATCGCGCCCTCGGTTTCGAGCCGGTCGGGCGTTACCTCCGCGTCGGCTGGAAACTCGACGGCTGGCATGACGTGGCCTGGATGCAACTCGACCTGTTGCCCCCCGAGCGGGAGATCGACCCGCCGGCTGAAGTCAGCTGATGTGCGCTACTTCAGTTCGGCGGACGACAGTCCCAGCAGGCGACGGGCGACCACGAGCTGCTGAATCTGCTGGGTGCCCTCGAAGATGTCCAGGATCTTCGAATCACGGGCCCACTTCTCCAGCAGCGTTTCCTCCGAATAGCCGGTGGTACCCGCGAATTCGACGGCCTTGAGGGTGATGTCGCTGGCGACCCGGGCGGCCTTGGCCTTGCCCATCGACGCTTCCTTGGAGTTCGGGATGTCGTTGTCGGCCTGCCAGGCTGAGCGAATGGTCAGCAGGTAACTCGCCTCCCAGTCGGCCTCCATCCGGAGGAACTCGGCGGCCGGCGCCCTCTGGGCGTGTGACGGCTTGTCGTAGTCGATCTCCACCCCGGCGTTGGTGAGGATTTTGCGAAGCTCCTCCAGTGCGGCGCGCGCGATGCCCACCGCCATCGCGGCGACGATCGGGCGGGTGTTGTCGAAGGTCTCCATGACCCCGGCAAAACCCTTCTCCACGTGAATGTCCGGGTTGCCGAGCAGGTTGTCCTTGGGGATGCGCACGTTGTCGAAGCGGATGGCCGCGGTGTCGGAGGCCTTGATGCCGAGCTTGTGCTCGAGCCGCTCGACGGTGACACCGGGGTGCTCACGGGGCACGATGAACGACTTGATCGCGGCGCGGCCCAGCGACTTGTCCAGCGTCGCCCACACCACGATGTGGCTGGCCCGCGAACCGGCGGTGACGTAGATCTTCTCGCCGTTGATGACGTACTCGTCGCCGTCGAGCTTCGCGGTGGTCGAGACGGCCGCCGAGTCGGAGCCGAAGCTCTGCTCGGTGATCGCCATCGCGGCCCACACCTTGCCCAGCCGCTTCAGCTGTTCGTCGGTGGCGACTCCGGAGAGGGCCGCGTTGCCCAGTCCCTGGTAGGGCACCGACAACATCAGCGCGACGTCGCCCCAGCTGACCTCCAGCACGTTGAGCACCGCGGACATGTTGCCGCCGTTGACATTTCCCTTGGGGCGGCCGGCGCTGTCGCGGAAGGCCTCGGCGCCGGCAAACGAGATGGTGTTGGCTTCCGAGATGCCCTCGAACAGAGTGGCCAGCGTGTCCAGCTCGACCGGGTAGGCGTGCTCCTTGAGGTCATACTTGCGCGAGATCGGTCGCAGCATCTCGGCGGCACCCTGGTGCCCCTTCTCGATGACGGCCTGCAACTTCTTCGGCATTTCCAGATTGATTGCCATGACGGGATTTCCGTTCGTCTTGGAGGGCTGGGGAAGTTACAGGACGACGACACCCTCGGCGACGCCGATGGCCCGCAGATCGCGGTACCAGCGCTCGACCGGGTGTTCCTTGGTGAAGCCGTGGCCGCCGAGCAGCTGGACACCGTCCATGCCGATCTGCATGCCCTTGTCGGTACCGAGCCGCTTGGCCAGCGCCGCCTCGCGGGCGAATGACAGACCCTGCTCGGCGCGGGCGGCGCCGCGCCAGGTGATCAGGCGCAGACCGTCGAGCTCAATGGCGATGTTGGCGCACATGAACGCCACCGACTGCCGCCGGGCGACGGGTTCGCCGAACGCCTCGCGCTCCTTGACGTAGGGGACGACGTAGTCGAGCACCGCATCCGAGGTGCCCACTGCCAGCGACGCCCAGCCCAGCCGTGCCAGCGCGATGGCTTCGGAGTAATCCGCGTCGGTCGCGCCGTCCTCGCCCAATCGCGCCGTCAGGGGCACCGACACGTGGTCGAGTTCTATCCGGCCCAGCGCCGCGGCGCGGATCCCCATGCTCGGGTCGGGCTTGACGGTCAGGCCCTGCGACGAGGCCTCGACGATGAACAGTGCCGGCTTGCCGTTGAGTTGCGCCGACACGATGAACAACTCGGCCTCGGCGGCGGCGGGCACCAGCGACTTCACTCCGTCCAGCCGGTATCCGCTGGGGGTGCGGACCGCGGTGGTCTTCAGCGCGGTCGGGTCGAACAGCGGCTGCGGCTCGGCGATGGCCACGCAGGCCTGCGGAACGTTCTCGCCGGCGAACTCCGGGAGGTAGGTGGCCTGCTGGTCGGCGCTGCCCCAGTGCGTGAGGGCGGACGCGACACCACCGGGCGCCAGGATCGGCAGGGCCAGGCCCATGTCGCCGTAGGCCAGTGCCTCGGCGACCAGTGCGTTGGTGACTGTGGTCCGGTGCTCGGCGATGCCGTCGAAGTCCTCGGGGATGTTGATCGCGGTGATCCCCAGTTCGGCGGCCCTGGCGATCAGGTCGGCAGGGTGGCTGGCCGCGTCGTCGGCGTCGCGCGCGGCGGGCCGGAGGATCTCCTCGGCGAATTCGCTGACGGTCTCCAGGATGAGCTTCTGGTCGTCGTCGGGAGTGAGGTCGAAGTAGTCCGCGCCGCTGGGCCTCAGCCGCGTCGGGGCCTTGCCCAGACCCTGGATGCGCTTGAACTGGCGAGTCGATGCTCCGGCAGCGGAGAACGCCTGCTTCACGCCGTAGCGCAGTCCGCGGTTGAGCGGGTCGCGCAGGTTGTACCTGTCGAGGAATTCCTGACCGACCAGTGGTGTGAGCAGCGCAAGCCCGATGTCGATAGCGGTCCGCTTGTGCTTCTGCAGGCCGATAGCGCTCTCGCGCCCCGCCGGCGGCTTCGCGGCGCTCTTGGAGGGAAGTGTGTTGGTCATGTCAGCAGCCTCAGTTGGTAGTGGCAGTGCATCTGACCGTATCTTACTCCGGAGTAAGGTATGGGGGGTGCTGTTACATACATACTTGACACGCCGACCCGCGCGTCTGAACGTGTGAACTCAAACCGCAGAGAGGCTGGTCAGCACCGATTCATGGAGCAAGCCGTTGGTGGCCACGGCACTGCCGCCGTGCGGGCCCGGGGTTCCGTCGAGACCGCTGAACGCGCCGCCGGCCTCGCGCACCAGAACATCGAGAGCGGCCAGGTCCCAGACCGGGACCAGGGGTTCGGTCGCAATGTCGACGGCGCCCTCGGCCACCAGGCAGTACGACCAGAAGTCGCCGTAGGCGCGCGCCCGCCACACCTCGTCGGTCAGCCCGAGGAATTGCTCGCGCAGACCGCGCACCGCCCACCCCGACAAGCTGGAGAACGACAGGCTGGCGCCAGGCAGGTCGGCGACAGACGACACGCGCAACCGGCGCGGCGACTCATCGCCGACGACTGCGAACGCACCGTGGCCTGCGGCGGCCCACCAGCGCCGCTGCAGCGCCGGCGCGCTGACCACTCCCACCGCCGGTACACCGTCGGAGAGCAACGCGATCAGCGTGGCCCATACCGGCACGCGGCGGGTGAAGTTCTTGGCGCCGTCTATCGGCTCGATGACCCACTCCCGACCTTTGAGTTTCGCTGCACCGCCTAACTCTTCGCCGAAGATGGAATCGTCGGGGTGGTGGAAGGCCAGCTTCTCCCGCAGCGCCACCTCGACGTCGTGGCCGGGGTCGGTGAAGGGCAGCGGGTCCTCTTCCTCCCGGCTGGCGGTGTAGGTGTACAGGCCGAGCGCGCCGAACCGCGGCATCGTCAGTGAGTCGGCCTCTTGGGCCAACGCCAGCGCCAGTTTCAAATCGTCCGCAGTGCGGTTCATTTCTGCGGTCCAGTGCACACGTGGCCGACCATGGGCGAGCAGTTCCCCGTGGGTTACCCGCCAAACAATCCGGTGAGGTTGAGTTTCTTCCTACACCGCGGACAGTCTGGTGAGCACCTCGTCGTGCAGCAGGCCGTTGGTGGCCACCGCGGTACCGCCATGGGGGCCGGGTGCCCCGTCCAGGCCGGTGAACGCGCCGCCGGCCTCGCGCACCAGAATGTCGAGCGGGGCGAGGTCCCACAGCTTGACCTCGGGTTCAGCGGCGATATCGACGGCGCCCTCGGCCACCAGGCAGTAGGACCAGAAGTCGCCGTAGGCGCGCACCCGCCACACCTCGTCTGTCAATGTGAGGAATTGCTCGCGCAGTCCGAGATCGGCCCACCCGGACACACTGGAGAATGACAGGCTCGCCGACCCCAGCTCCGCGACCGACGACACCGACAGCCGCCGCGCGGGTGCCCCGGCGACCGCCGCGTACGCGCCTCTGCCCTGGCTGGCCCACCAGCGGCGCTGTAGTGCCGGTGCGCTGACCGCGCCCACCACCGGAACTCCGTCCTGCAGCAGTGCGATCAGGGTGGCCCACACCGGCACGCCACGGACGAAGTTCTTGGTGCCGTCGATCGGATCGATCACCCACTGCCGGCCGCCGCTGAAAGTCGTTGATCCGCCGAACTCTTCGCCGATCACGGTGTCGTCCGGGCGTTCATTGTCGAGCAGAGCGCGCAGTTCGGTCTCCACCGACCGGTCCGCGTCGGTGACCGGGGTGAGGTCGGGCTTGGTGTCTACACGCAGGTCGAGGGCGCCGAAACGGGCCAACGTCACGACGTCGGCCTGGTCCGCCAGTGCCAGCGCCAGTGTGAGGTCATCCGGGGCTTCACTCATGGCAGCAGTCCTACCATGAGAACGTGATGGAATTCGGGGTGCTGTTGTTGCTCGTCGGGGCGCTGGCGTTGTTCATCGTCCCGTGGATACGAAGGCGGGGTCCGCGCGGCGAGGCGGCCCAGGGCACCTTGCTGGTCACCGGCGTCAGCCCCCGGCCCGACGCCACCGGCGAGCAGTTCGTCACGATCACCGGCGTGATCAACGGTCCGAACGTCGACGAGCACGTGGTGTATCAGCGGATGGCGGTAGACGTCGACCGCTGGCCGACGATGGGCGAACTCTTCCCTGTCGTGTATTCGCCGAAGAATCCGGACAACTGGACCTTCGCGCCCGCAGAGCCACCGCAGCAGCCACCCCCCGCAGGCTAGGCGGCGTGATCTCCGACGAGCGAGATACCGATGCGGGCCTCGACTTCACTGGTGGTGAGACGGACCGGCCCAGGCGCCGGAGGCGCCGTGGAGCGGCAATGCGCTCCCGTCGGGGTCACGAATTCCGCTGTGTGGGTCCCTGATTCGCCGACCTGCGCGGTGACCTGCCAGCCCGCCGCTTCCTTGGTGTAGTTGCATTGCTCGCACATTCCCTGGCCGTTGGCCACACTGGTCGGTCCGCCGCGTGCATCCGGGGTGGCGTGGTCGCGGTGACGGATGGGTGCGTCGCAGTAGGGAGTGCGGCAACGCTGATCGCGCATGTCGATGAACCTGGCCAGCCCGCGCGGGAAGAGGCGGGCCCGAGATTCCATGGCGACCAGCGCAGCGGACCGGGGATGGCTGTAAAGCCGCCGCAACGTGGCCCGTGAGGATCGATCGTCGACCGCGGCGGATACGAGCCTGCGGGCGACCGCCGCCGGTATCGGCCCGTAGCCGGCAACTATCGCCGCCGAGCTGCCGCCCCCAAGCAACGCCTCGTCGTACATCACCAGGTTGACCGCTACCGGAGTGGCGACGGCGGTGGCGCGTCCGGTCACGCATTCGACCAGCCTGTCGGCCATCACCTGCCCGCGCGAACGCGCATCGCCGCTGCTGTCGGCCGCCCGGCGCAGCGCCGCATAGGTCGCTACCCCGTGCGCCACCGGCAGTAGCGCCGTCAGGTAGGTCATGGTGTCGGGCGCCGGCCGGATGGTGACTGTCCGTTCGCCTTCGGCGTGCGCCGCCCGATCCACCACCGCGCGCGGGTCCAGCCGGTACGCGACGGCCTTCGCGGCCGCAGCCACGCGTGCGTCACCCATGCCGACCAGTCCGTCGGCATCTGAGCACAGCTCGGTGTCCAGGGCGCGCCGGTCCTCAATATCCAGGCACGCGCTCTCGCGCACGATCAGCGTGGCCCGCCACTCCGTGAGCACACCGCGCTCCAGTGCGGCCAACGTGTTAGGCATCTCGTGGACAAGGGCCTTTGCGAAACCGAGGTGGCGACCGCCGCGGCCGGGGGAGTCCAGCCGTGCGAGCGCAACCTCACCGGCCACCCCTCGGCCGCGGCGTGCCGCCGGCACGCCGTTCGCCGCCTCGGTCGCGCGCCTGGACGCATCCAGAGCCGCGGCCGCCCGTGCCTGCGCTGCGGCCGCCGCCGCTTTCAGCCGTTCGAGTTCGCCGATCCGCTCAACCAATATCGACTCATCGGCGGTAGGGTCGACACACACGAATTCTTCGAACATACGTTCGACTATGCCAGGTGCCTCTGACATT
>JAOPWF010000873.1 GCA_025965815.1 Mycobacterium sp. | reverse complement strand
CGCGGGCACCGTGGTCACCGAGATGAAGACACTGACCAGGGCGGCGCGCCAGGTTCATTCGGCGCCGCACCAAGGCGCCGCCAGCGCGGCCAGCGGTCCGAACTCGGGCCCAACGACCAGCGCGCCGACCACCGTCACCGGCGAGTCGGTCACTACACCGACGGCCCCGATCAGGCATGCCAGGCACAGGAACGTAAGGAACGTCGCGTTGAGGCTGGACTCTTCTCTGGTGCGTTCGGCGAGTTCGTCCCAGACGATCGCGTCGGCGGGATCGCCTTCAGCCTCCTTCTCGGCCCGGTGGGCCGCGGTCGACAGCACGGTGTCGACCACGTCCAGGGTGACGGCGCCACGAAGCTGCACGCCGAGGCTCTTCAGTTCGACGACGATATCGTTGGCACACTCCCGGGCGATGTCCGCGGTGATCTCGTCGCCGGGCGGTTCGAGTGCGGCGTCGCGGTGGACAACGATGTGGGTGGCGCCAGGCTCGCCGCGGAGCACGTCGAGCACCGGCTCCCGCGGCTCTTCTGGCGCGATGACCGCAAATGCAGCACGCCCGCACCCTAGCGACTTGGATGAGCAGTGCAAATACCGTCCGGAGCCTTCGGTGCCAGGCTTACGCTCGCGCCATCAGCACTCTTAAGGGGGCAATCATGGCTGCAGTTGGCTTTGTCGTTCCGGTGGTGCCTGGCAAGGAGCAGGCGGACCGGGACTGGATGAATGAGATGAACGGTTCCCGTCGGGACGAATACGAATCGGTCTGGAAAAAACACGGGTTGACGCGCCACGCGGTGTGGCAGCAGGTGACGCCCGACGGGACGGTCGACGTCGTCTTCCTGGAGGCCGACGACATCCCGACCGCCATGAAGGGCATCACCTCATCCGACGACGAGTTCAGCCGGTGGTTTCGCGAGCGGGTCCAGGATGTCCACGGCATCGACCTGACGTCGGAGGCGCCGCCGACCTCTGAGCAGATTCACGACCACACCTTCTAGTCGGCACCCAGGGCCGGCTGCCACAATCGTCAACGTGGCCACCTGGGACGACGTCGCGGTCATCGCGGACGGGCTTCCGCAGACCGCGGAAGTGACACCGCGGAACTGGAAGGTCGGCAAGAAGCTGATCGCGTGGGAGCGCCCGCTGCGCAAGGCCGATCTGGCGGCGCTCGGATCAGCCGCGCCCGACGGCGCCATCCTGGGAGCCCGGGTATCCGACGAGGGCGTGAAGTCCGCCCTGATCGCCGACGATCCGGATGTCTACTTCACCACACCGCATTTCGACGGATACCCGGCGATCCTGGTGAAGCTGGACGCCATCAGCGTGCCGGAACTCGAGGAGCTGATCACCGACGCGTGGCTGGCGCAGGCACCCAAGAAGCTGGTCAAGGAGTTTCTGGGCGACTCCGCCTGACAGACCGGATGGCCAGCTCGTCGGCGGGTACCTCATGGCCGTTGGCGCAATGGATCTGCACCGTCACGTCGGCACCGCAACCGTCGTGGGTGAGGCGCAGCCCGGACCGGTTCGGCAGATGCGCTCGCCCCCACTCGAACATCGCCCACACCACCGGCATGAAGTCGGTGCCCGCGTCAGTCAGCACGTACTCGTCGCGGCTGCGCTGACCGGGCTCGCGGTATCGCCTGCGTTGCAGCAGCCCGGCCTCGACCAGCTCCGACAGCCGGGTGGAGGCCGCTGCCCTGGTGATGCCGACCCGGCAGCAGAAGTCGTCGAAGCGGGTCGTGCCGTAGTAGGCCTCGCGCATGATCAGCATCGCCGACTTGGTGCCGACCACCGCCATCGTCTTCTCGATCGGGCATTCCCCGACCGCCGACCAGGTGTCCCGATCGGCCAGCGGCCCTTGCAGTAACACGGAATCAGCCCCATTCCTGAGTTGTTCTACCTATACCCAGGTGGTATATCTGGGTATATATCAGAATACTCAGCAGTGAGGTTCAGGAGGAGAAATGGCCCGATATTCAGGTCGAGACGCCGTGATCGTGGGCGCGGTACGCACCCCCGTCGGCAAGGGCAAGGCCAGCGGTGCACTGCACGACGTCCTGCCGGCCGATCTCCTGGCACACAGCCTGCGGGAACTGGTCGAGCGCACCGGTGTCGATCCTACCCAGATCGACGACGTGATCGCCGGCGCGGTGACACAGGTCGGCGACCAGGCGGTCAACATCGCGCGCAACGCCCTGCTCGGTGCGGGGTTCCCGGAGACCGTTCCCGGCACCACCGTCGACCGGCAGTGCGGTAGCAGCCAACAGGCCATCAGCTTCGCCGCTCAGGGCGTCCTCGCCGGTGCGTACGACATCGTCATCGCGAGCGGTGTGGAGTCGATGGGCCGGGTGCCGATGGGATCGTCGGTGCTGCCCGGCAGCAATCCCTTCGGTGAAGGCATGTCCCAGCGCTACTCCGAGGGTCTGGTGCCGCAGGGCATCAGCGCCGAACTGATCGCCGCCAAGTGGGGCTTCTCCCGCGCCGAACTCGACGAGTTCTCCGCGGGCAGCCATGACAAGGCGACCCGGGCGACGAAGGACGGGCTGTTCGACAACGAACTGATCCCGATCGCCGGACTGAACGTCGACGAGATCGTCCGGCCCGGAACGACTGTCGACACGCTTGCAGGCCTGAAGCCCGCGTTCTACAACGAGGCCTACAAAGCCCGCTTCCCGCAGATCAATTGGGTCATCACGCCAGGCAACTCCTCGCCGCTCTCGGACGGTAGCGCGGCGGTCATGATCACCAGCGGCGACGTCGCCAGAAAGCTGGGCCTGCGCCCGTTGGCCCGCATTCACACCACCACCGTGGTGGGCTCGGATCCGCTGTACATGCTGACCGGTGTCATCCCCGCCACCGAGAAGGTCCTGCAGCGCGCCGGACTCACGCTGGCCGACATCGACCTGTTCGAGGTCAACGAGGCCTTCGCCCCCGTGGTGCTGGCGTGGGCCAAGGACACCAATGCCGACCTGACGAAGACCAATGTCAACGGCGGCGCGATCGCGATCGGGCACCCGCTGGGTGCCAGTGGCGCGCGCATCATGACCACGCTGGTCAACGCGCTTGAGCAGCGCGGCGGCCGCTACGCGTTGCAGACGATGTGCGAGGGCGGTGGCATGGCCAACGCAACCGTCATCGAGCGCCTGGGCTAAGCCCTTTCGCTGAGCCAGAAGCCAGGGTCGCGATCCGGTGCCGGTCGCAGCCCTGGCTTCTCTTTGGGCGCTGACGTACTAGACGCGCTGCAGTTCGAAGAGCGGGATGACCCGGCTGGTCTTCTCCTGGTAGCCGGCGAAACCCGGCGCCGCGGCGACGACCTTCGGGAAGAACTCGTCTCGCTCCGCAGGCGGCAGCTCGCGGGCGTTCACATAGACGGAGTCGGTGCCGACCTCGATGTGCGCCCGCGGGTTGGCGCGCAGGTTGTGCACCCACGCCGGGTCGATGTCGGCGCCGGCGTAAGAGCCGATGATGATCAGCTTCCCGTCGACGGTCAGGTATGCCAGCGGGGCCAGCCGCGGCTGACCCGACTTGGCACCGGTCGTGGTGAGCAACAACAGGTCAGCGCCAGCGAAGTGGCCGCTCACCTGCTCGCCGTTGGAACGAAACTCGTCGACGATCGCCTTGTTGAACGCCTTCATGGTTTCGGTGTCGGGTATCTCGGTCATGCTCCATCAACCTGCTTCGGCTTGGCGTCTATTCCGGACTCCTTGCGCTGGTCCGGCGTGATCGGCGCCGGCGCGCCGGTGAGCGGGTCGACCCCGCCGCCCGACTTCGGGAACGCGATCACCTCACGGATCGAGTCCATTCCGGCCAGCAGCGCGGTGATCCGGTCCCAGCCGAACGCGATGCCGCCATGCGGTGGCGCCCCGAATGTGAACGCGTCCAACAGGAATCCGAATTTCTCCTGGGCTTCGTAGTGGTCGATGCCCATCATCGCGAACACCCGCTCCTGGATGTCGCGGCGATGGATACGGATCGACCCGCCACCGATCTCGTTGCCGTTGGCCACGATGTCGTAGGCGTTGGCCAACGCGCCACCCGGATCGGTGTCGAAAGTATCTTCCGACTCGGGCTTGGGCGCGGTGAAGGCGTGGTGCACCGCGGTCCATGCTCCCGAACCGACGGCCACGTCACCGGCCGCGGCGGCCTCGTCCGCTGGCTCGAACAGCGGGAAGTCGACCACCCAGGTGAACGCCCATGCATCCGGGTCGATCATATCCAGCCGTCGCGCGATCTCGATGCGCACCGAGCCGAGCAGCGCGCGCGACGCCTTCGGCGGTCCGGCGGAGAAGAAGACTGCGTCACCGGGTTTGGCGCCGACGTGGGCGGCCAGGCCTTCACGCTCGGCGTCGGACAGGTTCTTGGCCACCGGACCGCTCAGCGTGCCATCCTCGCCCACGAGCACGTAGGCCAGCCCGCGGTGCCCGCGCTGCTTGGCGAAGTCCTGCCACCCGTCCAGCGTGCGGCGCGGCTGCGACGCCCCGCCCGGCATGACGACCGCACCGACGTACGGCGCCTGGAAAACCCGAAAGGGTGTGTCGGCGAAGAACTCTGTGGCCTCGACGAGTTCCAGGCCGAAGCGCATGTCGGGCCGGTCGGTGCCGAAGCGCCGCATGGCGTCGGCGTAACTGATGCGGGGCAGCGGCAACGGCAGGTCGTAGCCGATCAGCGCCCACAGCGCCTTCAGGATCTGCTCGGAGATGGCGATGATGTCGTCTGGCTCGACGAAGCTCATCTCAATGTCCAGTTGGGTGAATTCCGGTTGCCGGTCGGCGCGGAAGTCCTCGTCGCGGTAACAGCGCGCGATCTGGTAGTAGCGCTCCATGCCCGCGACCATCAGCAACTGCTTGAACAGTTGCGGGCTCTGCGGCAGCGCGTAGAACGATCCCGGCTGCAGCCGCGCGGGAACCAGGAAGTCGCGCGCCCCCTCCGGCGTCGACCGGGTCATGGTCGGCGTCTCGATCTCGACGAAGTCATGGTCGGCCAGCACACCGCGGGCGGCCGCATTCACCTTGGAGCGCAGCCGAATTGCCGAACCGGGCCCATCGCGGCGCAGGTCGAGGTAGCGGTATTTGAGCCGCGCCTCCTCGCCCGGGGTCTCGTCCAGCTGGAACGGCAGCGGAGCGCTCTCCCCCAGCACGGTCAGCCCGGTCGCGTTGATCTCGATGTCGCCGGTGGGTATTTCCGCATTGGTGTTGCCCTCCGGCCGGGTTTCGACGACGCCCTCGACGGCGACGCAGAACTCCGCACGTAGCCGGTGCGCCCGGTCCAGCACGTCGGCTTCCCGGAACACCACCTGCGAAACCCCCGACGCGTCGCGCAGGTCGATGAAGATGACGCCACCGTGGTCGCGACGACGCGCCACCCAGCCCGCCAGCGTGACCTTCTGGCCGGCGTCGGTGGCGCGCAACGAACCCGCGGCGTGGCTGCGCAGCACAAAAACTCCTACCTGGATGACGTGATGGGTTGCCGACCAGTGTAGTGGTGCGGCGGGACGGTTCAGCCGCCGAGCGACGGTCCCGGTAATCTAGTGCAGACCGGCCCAGGCCTCGCGGCGGCTCGCGTCCGGATCGTCGAGAGAGACGTCGCGGGTGGAGCGGATGACGCGGGTCCTGCGCCGCTCGGTGTCATACAGCGGCCAGTCCGGATCCCACGTCTCCTCGCGGCGCCAGCCGTGGGTGGCGAAGTTCAGCCACGTGCGCTGCATGCGGCGGCCCACCTGGGGCTGCACCCGCCGCCCCAGCGGATGCAGCTTGCGGCCCAGGTAAGACGAGTAGCTGTGCTGGATGTGCACGATCTCGCTGCCGTGGGTCGCCCCCAGCCGCAGCACGCGCAGCGTCCAGGTGGTGTGGTCGAACCGGTAGACGTAGGTGGGCGCGTGCGAGCTGTAGGCGTCGGCGAACGCCCACGCCGGCGCGACGAACATGGCGTCCGACCCGATCGCGACCAGCGCCCGTCGACTGGGATAGTCCGGGTAGGCGGCCAGCACCCGCTGCCGGGCGTCCGGTGCCCGCCGCCGGAAGTAGGAGTCGATGCCCGCAGGCGTGGTCGGCAGCATCGGCGGCTTGGTCCAGGCAAACATGGACGCCTCGTGACTGTTGGTCCCGATGATCAGCGGTATCTTCCCCACCAAACCTGCCCGCGCCGCCTCAATTGGGTGCCGCGGCAACAGCTCGACACCGTAGGTCAGTCCGTACGCCAGCGTCGGTGACGACGCGGCGCTCTCCCGCTGCAATTGGCCGGCGGTGCGCCGCAACTGTCGCTGCGGCAGCGTCTTGACCTCCTCAACAGGCACCCCGAGCCGCTCCAGGAAGCGCTGTGACTGCTTGGCCCTGGTCTCGCGGTCGGCGATGAGTGGCAGCGCCGGGCTCTGGGCGATCGCCCGGGCGAACAGGCCTTCGGCGGCCGGGCTGGCCAGCAGCGCCAGCACCGACGTGGCTCCGGCCGACTCGCCGAACACAGTCACCCGCCCTGGATCGCCGCCGAACGCGGCGATGTTCTCCCGCACCCACCGCAGCGCGGCGATCTGATCACGCAGGCACAGGTTGTCGTCGAAACCGTCGCCGAGGTCCCCCAGTTCGAAGCCGCCGAAAACCCCGATGCGGTAGGTGACGTTGACGACGACGACATTGCCGTTGACGGCCAGCCGCGAGCCGTTGTAGAGCTGCAGCTGGCCGGCGCCGTAGACGAAGGCGCCGCCGGGAATCCACACCATGACCGGCAAGGATCCACCGGTGTCCGGCGACCAGACCGTCACGGTCAGGCAGGCCTCGTCGCGAATCTTCGGGTCGTCGCGCCCGCCGCCGACGAACGACCGGCCCTGCGGCGGCAGCGGTCCGTGCTCGATGGCGTGCCGCACGCCCGTCCACGGTCGCAGTGGCGCCGGCGCCAGGAACCGCCGTTCGCCGACCGGCTGCTCGGCGTAGTGGACGCCGCGCCACACCCCGACACCACCCTCGGTGGTACCGCGCAGGTCCCCCGCGGACGTGTGCGCGATCGTCGAGAGTTCTACAGCGACGGGCACACCTGAATCGTAGTGTGGGAAGCTGAACTCGGCTGGTCCCCAGCCTGACAGCGAACGCGAGGGAGCGGTGCGATGACCTTCAACGAAGGTATGCAAATCGACACGAGCACCTCCTCCTCCAGCGGCGGTAGCGGCGGCGGCCGCGGCATCGCGATCGGCGGCGGGCTCGGCGGACTGCTGATCGTGGTGGTCGCACTGTTCCTCGGCGTCGACCCCGGCACCGTCATCCCCCAGCAGCAGCAGGGTGCCGGCCAGGACCAGATCGCGCCGGGATTCGACCTCAGTCAGTGCAAGACCGGGGCCGACGCGAACAACATCGTGCAGTGCCGCGTGGTGGCCACCGGTAACTCAGTGGACGCCGTGTGGCAGCAACTCATGCCGGGCTACACCCGTCCCCGTACCCGGCTGTTCACCGGCCAGGTGAACACTGGCTGCGGGCCGGCGACCAGCGATGTCGGACCGTTCTACTGCCCGGTCGATCAGACCGCCTACTTCGATACCGACTTCTTCCAGGTGCTCGTAGAGCGATTCGGTTCCAGCGGAGGGCCGTTGGCCCAGGAATACGTAGTCGCCCACGAGTACGGCCATCACGTGCAGAACCTGCAGGGCACACTCGGCCGCGCTCAGCAGGGTGCGCAGGGCGCGGAGGGCAACGGGGTCCGGACCGAACTGCAGGCCGACTGCTACGCCGGCATCTGGGCGCACTACGCGGCGATCACCAAGCAACCCGGCACCGACGTGACGTTCCTGCAGCCGTTGACCGACAAGGATATTGCCGACGCGCTGTCGGCCGCCGCCTCGGTGGGCGATGACCGGATCCAACAGTCGGCGACGGGCCGGGTGAACCCCGAATCGTGGACGCACGGATCGTCCGCGGAGCGGCAGAAATGGTTCACCATCGGCTACCAGACCGGTGACCCGAACAAGTGCGACACGTTCAACGCGCCCAGCCTTGGCTAGGGCGGCCACGGCGGTAGACCGCGTCGCGGACCGCTACCTCAATACGTTCGCCGCCCTCGATCCCTGCGCCGCAACCGAATCGGGCATCAGCGGGCACGATGAAGACATCACCGACTACTCCCCCGACG
Source organism: Mycobacterium sp. (assembly GCA_025965815.1). Taxonomy (GTDB): domain Bacteria; phylum Actinomycetota; class Actinomycetes; order Mycobacteriales; family Mycobacteriaceae; genus Mycobacterium. The sequence goes on along the minus strand of JAOPWF010000873.1, from coordinate 5,482 downwards.
GCGTCGCGGCGCGCGCCGAGGCCGCCCGGTCGGCGTTGCGTGAGCTGGCCGACGTCAGCCCGACAGACGATGTGGACACCGTGACAGTCGCCGCGATGCGCGAGCGGCTCGGTGTGCTGGTCGAAATCCACGATGCCGGGCTCGATGTGGGTGAGCTGAACGTGATCGCTTCACCGCTGCAGACCATGCGCGACGTATTCGACCTGATGGCCACCGACTCCGACGACGACTGGGCGCTGATCAGCCGCCGGCTGGCCCGGATCCCCGAGCGGGTCGTGGGCTACGTCGACGGGTTGTGCGCTGCGGTGGCAGGCGGGCACCCGCCCGCGGCGCGCCAGGTCGGCCGCGGCATCGAGCAGGCCGGGCGCATCCAGCAGTTGTTCGTCGACATGGTCTCCGGCGCACCAGCGAGCAACCCGACGCTCAACACCGAACTGCAGGACCGCGCCGCCGCGGCCGCCGACGCTTACCGGCAGCTGGCCGACGTGTTGCGCGGCGACATCGGCCCGGCCGCGCGCGTGGGCGACGCATTCGGGCGTGACGCCTACCGACTGTTCTCCCGCGGCTTCCTGGGCGCCGCGGTGGACCTGGACGAGACCTATGCCTGGGGACTGCAACAGCTGGAAGGCATTGTGGCCGAACAGCAGTCGATCGCCGCCCGGCTGCATCCGGGCGCTTCGGTCGCCGAGACGCTGCACCGGCTCGATGACGACACCCGGTACATGGTTGCGGGCACCGACGCCCTGCAGGCCTGGATGCAAGATCTTTCCGACCGTGCGATGCAGTCGCTGGCGGACGGGCATTTCGACATCGCGCCGCAACTGCGGAACCTGGAATGCCGGATCGCGCCGACGCAGAACGGCGGCATCTACTACACCGGCCCGTCGGAGGACCTCACCCGGCCCGGCCGGATGTGGTGGTCGGTGCCGCCCGGGGTGGACACGTTCCACACCTGGCAGGAGACCACAACCGTCTTCCACGAGGGCGTCCCCGGACACCACCTGCAGATCGGTCGCGCCGTGGTGCTGGCCGAGGAGCTGAACCGGTGGCGCCGGCTGGGCTGCTGGGTGTCCGGCCACGGCGAGGGCTGGGCGCTGTACGCCGAGCGGTTGATGGCCGAGCTCGGCTGGCTCGACGACCCCGCGGACCGGATGGGAATGCTGGACGCGCAACGATTTCGGGCCGCGCGGGTGGTCATCGACATCGGCGTGCACTGCGGCCTGACCGCACCCGACGGTGGCATCTGGGATGCGAGACGCGCCTGGGCGTTCCTAACGACCCATTGCGCGCAGGCCGAGGAGACGCTGAGCTTCGAGCTCGACCGGTACCTGGGCTGGCCGGGACAGGCACCGTCGTACGCGGTCGGCCAGCGGATCTGGCAACAACTGCGCGACGAGATGGTCGGCCGGGGGGTGTCGTTGAGGGAATTCCATAGCCGCGCACTGGATCTCGGTGGGCTCGGTCTCGACGTGCTCAGATCGTCGCTGTTGCGGGAGTTCGAGGATTCAGCCAACAGCTGATCCGCTTCACGGCACTCGTGCACCGACCTAGCCTCACGGCATGGAGTCGATCGCCATCACACCGAACCTGACGATGCTGCGAATCAACGGCTGGCAGCTCTATCTGTGGGACGACGGGGACTCCCGCACCCTCATCGACACCGGCGCCCCGGGCTCGGGGGCCGAGATAGCAGAGGCCGTCGGCACGGTAGACCGGATCGTGCTGACGCACTGCCACACCGACCATTGCGGCTCGGCGGCCGAGTTGCGGGAGCTCCGCGGTGCGACGGTCGCTGCCGGCGCCGGCGACGCGGCGATCATCCGGGGCGAGGCCGTCGCGCCGCCACCGGTTCTCGAGGGCTGGGAGCGGCCGATCCTGGAGCGCGTCTCGGCCGGACTGCCGTCGGTTGCGCCGGCGGTACCCGTCGACCAGGAACTGCACGGCGGCGAGATCCTCGACTTCGGCGGCGGCGCGGAGATTCTCGCCGTCCCCGGCCACACCCAGGGCAGTATCGCGGTCCATCTCCCGGCGCACCGCGTGCTGTTCACCGGCGATACCGTGGCGAACGTCGGCCAGATCATGCTCGGCACCTTCAATCAGGACCGCGCCAGGACCGTGCAGTCCTTTCGCGCGCTAGCCGAATTAGACGTCGAGACGGCGTGTTTCGGTCACGGCGACCCCATCGCGACGGGAGCGGGCGACCGGCTGCGGGAAGTCGCTGCGGTGCTCAACGACTAGTTTGCCGTCAGACGAGGCCGGAACCGGTCCGGCGCGATCTCAACGCCGGCCGCCAGGTCGTCGATGAGCGCGTCCGCGTATTGCGCCAAACCGGCGGCATCGATGTCGTGCGGGGCCGCGCGGTCGTCGTGGGTGATTCGGGCCGCGGCCCGGCGGAGCAGGCTGATGGCACCCGTGAAGTTGCCGCGCTGGATGTGGGTGATGCCGACGGCCAGTTGAGCCAGGCCCTGCCACAGCAGCCGATCGTCGTCCGGGCCGTTCTTCCACGCGGCCTCCAGCACCTCGTGGGCATTGAACGCCAAGCCACGGTCCAGGAGATCCTGTGCGTACGCCAGGCTTTCGCCCGGTGCCAGCACCAGATCATCGGGGATGCGGGGAACGCCTTCGCTGCCCTGCGGAAGTGGTCGGCCAAGAGCGTCCCGGGGTCGGGTGCTTCGCGGGCGGCCGGATTCGTCGCGATCACGTTCGGCCATCTGCCCATCATGACAAAGCGATCGAGATTCAGCGCGACTATCTCGGATCGGCCGTCAGTCGCTCATGCGCAGGACCACACGGAAACGAGCCCGACCCGACATCATCCGTTCGTAGGCCTTCGGCGCGTCGTCGAGCGCCATGACTTCGGTCATCGGACAGATGCCACGAGCAAGCGCGCGGGCTAGGTTGTCCTCGTTCTCAATGGAGCTGCCGGTCAGGCTACCCACGATCTCGTTGGTTCCGAACCCCAGCGGGATCGTGTTCACCGAGATGGGGTCGAGTGCGGCGCCGACGACAACCATCGTGCCACCGGGAGCGAGCCCGTCGATCAACGGCGACATCGACGCACCGCTGGAGGCGGTGGCACCACCCTGTGGCCTGACTCCACCTTCCGGTTCCGCACCCAGACCAAGCGATTCGACATCGACGCCTACATCACGTGACCACCTGACTCTCCGTGCAGCTCAGGCGCTTTGGACAGTGCTCACAGGAAGTCGAGCAGGATGCGGGTTAGTTCGTTGGGGTGTTCGTCGTAGATCCAGTGCCCGGAGTTGGCGATGACGACGCCGGTGACATCGGACGCATAGTCCTTCGCGATGGTGACCACGAAATCACCGAGGCTGCCTTCGGCGCCGATGGCCACCAGATGCCCAGGGCCGCAGAGGTATTGGGCGTACACCGCGACATCGTCGGACGTGACCGCGCCCTTGACCACGGCGATGCTGCCGATGAATTTGTCCACCCGCAGGACTTCGTTCCCGGAGATGAGGGCCTCGGGGAATCCGTGCCAACCCACGGTAGGACGCACATTGCTTTGCTGTCACTCAGCCGAGCGAACGCTTTTTCTTGGTGTGGTCTACTGCTCCCACCCCTACCCACCCCGGATGTCGGCAGGCCAGCGGCTGCGAAAGCGGCCGGATGCCCAAGCGCAGCGACGAGGTCAGACCGTGCTGCGGTTCACCGAACTCAGTTTCAGCAAGTAGTCGGCCGCCTAGAACAACGTCGCCTGCACCGGTGCCGGGGCCACCGCGGTACTCGCGCTCGGCGTGAACCTCCGCTGATCCGGCGTCAGGCCGTGCTTGGCCACCAGCGGAGCGGACCGTCTGCGCAGCATCTCCCGGTAGTCCGGCGGCAGGTACGCGCCCCGCCTGTACAACTCGCGATATTCGGCGACCAGATCGGGATGCGACCGGGCCAGCCACGACATGAACCAGCCGCGGGTCGAGCCGCGCAGGTGCAGCCCGAACACCGTCACGCCGTTGGCCCCGGCCTCGGCGATCTGCCGGAGCAGCCCGTCGAGGTGCTCGACCGAGTCGGTCAGCCGCGGCAACACCGGGGCGACCATGACGTGACAGTGCAGCCCGGCGTCGCGGATCGCCGCGATCAGCGCCAGCCGGGCCTGCGGTGACGGCGTGCCCGGCTCGACGTCCTTGTGCAGATCGGGATCCCCGAGCGCCAGTGAGATCGCGACGCTGACGTCGACCCGCCGGGCGGCGTCGGCGATCAGCGGCAGATCGCGGCGCAGCAGCGTGCCCTTCGTCAGGATCGAGAACGGGGTGCCGGAATCGGCCAGCGCGCCGATGATTCCGGGCATCAGTGCGTAGCGCCCCTCGGCCCGCTGGTACGGGTCGGTGTTGGTGCCCAGCGCGACGGTCTCGCGTTGCCACGACTTCCGGCGCAACTCGCGGCGCAGCACGTCGGCGACATTGGTCTTGACCACGACCTGGGAGTCGAAGTCCTGACCCGGATCGAACTCCAGGAACTCGTGGGTGGGCCGGGCAAAGCAGTAGCGGCAGGCGTGCGAGCAGCCGCGATAGCCGTTGACGGTGTAGCGGAACGGCAGCATCGACGCGTTGGGAACCTTGTTCAGCGCCGACTTGCACAGCACCTCGTGGAAGGTGATCCCCTCGAACTGCGGCGTCCGCACGCTCCGGACGAAACCGATGCGCTGCAGACCCGGCAACGCGCCGTCGTCGACGCTCACGCCCTGACCGTCCCACCGCATGTCTCAATTCGAACTCATGTTCGACGGCTTGTCAAACATCTTCGCGTCAAACGAAGGCGTCGACCAGATCGGCGAAGTCGCCGATGCGCGCCTCAAGTCCGGCGGCATGGGCCCGGGACGCCGCGAGCCCACGATAGCCACGCCCCATAGCCGGCCGTCCGCCACGGTCGGGACTCCCACGATCGAACCGACGCCCTCGGCACGGATGCGCGCGGCGTCAGGGCCGGGGGCGTATTCGTGGTTGTCAATCGGGGCGGCGCGGCCGGTGCGTAAACACCACCGCTGCGACGTCGTCGCCCCCCAGGCGTCCCGCCACTACGATCGGGATTCCCACGAACGAATCCCGATGCGGCGCGCGGTACCCGCGAGTGACCGTCCAGCTGTGAGTAGTCATCGAGGGCCGCCTCGGAGGTCCTGCGCACCAGCGCAAGCACGTTCGTGCCGTCCAGTGACCACCGTTTGCCGATAGAAGATACCGGACCTTCGGGCGGGAAGCTGCCGCAGTCCGTCGCCGTCCCGTCGAGCTGGTAGCGCGCGACGCTCACGCGCGGGGACGTTGACGACGCGGGTGATCTCCTCGGCGACGATGGCGAACATGTCCGATGGCGCCACGCCTTCCGCAACGAGGGTGGCAACGCGGCGCAGCGCGCTTAACTCGTCGTTGGCTACGCGGCGGTCCGTGACGTCGCGGGCCATCCGGTACACCACGCCTGCTTCTGGCCGGCTGCTCGTGTTCCATTCGAACCAGCGCACCGAGCCGTCGGC
>JAOPWF010000853.1 GCA_025965815.1 Mycobacterium sp. | reverse complement strand
ACGTTCAGCGGGATGCCGCTGTCCTTCGCCGGAATGCCGGACAACCCGATGCACGCGCTGCCGATGCCGCAGCCACGGCTCGTGCGGCTACTGGAGAAGCGGGCACGAGGTCTCGGCGTGGACATCCGCTGGGGTCACGAGCTGACGGGCCTGGTCCAGCGGGACGGCGATGTCACCATGACCGTGGCGGCTCCCGGCGGATCGTACGAGCTGAACGGGGGGTATCTGGTCGGCGCAGACGGCGCCCGCAGTCTTGTCCGCAAGAGTGTGGCTATCGAGTTTCCCGGCACCACCACGCCGATGGTGCTTCGGATCGCGCATCTACACCTGCCGGATGAGTTGCGCACCAGCACCGGCGGTGTCAACCTCCCGGGTATTGGCCGACTCCCCTTCGGGCACAACCGGCTCGAGCGTGGTTGCTTCATCTTCGCCGAACTCGAACCTGGACGCCCGCTCGTCGGGACCATAGAGTTCGGCGTCGATCCGGTGCCAGACGGCACCCCCGTGACCCTGCAGGAATTTCGGGAGAGCCTGCGGCGCGTGCTCGGCGTCGACTTGCCGGTTGAACCGAGGGGACCGGGCCCACACGGGCTGCGCAGGATCAACGGTCAGAACACCCGGCAGGCCGACCGCTACCGCGACGGAAACGTGTTCCTGGTCGGCGATTCCGCACACGTGCACTCCGCGATGGGCGGCCCCGGTCTCAACCTGGGTCTACAGGACGCCATCAACCTCGGCTGGAAGCTCGGCGCGCAGGTGAGCGGTTGGGCGCCAACGGGATTGCTCGACACCTATCACACCGAGCGGCACCCGGTCGGCGAGCGGGTGATGATGCAGTCGATGTCGCAGACCGCGCTGATGGCGCCGGGTCCGGAGGTCACGGCGCTACGTGCCCTTTTCGGCGAACTGGTGCGTGAGCCGGATACCGCCGCGCAGATGGCGCATCTGCTTGCCGGATCGGATGTCCGCTATGACGTCGGCGATCCGCACCCACTGTGCGGAAGACTGGTTCCCGATCTGACGCTGGGGACCGGCCAGCGGGTCGCCGAACTGTTGCACAGGGCGCGCCCGGTCCTGCTCGACCTCACCGGCGGCCGCTTCGCTGAGTCCGGGCTGCCGTGGCGTGACCGGGTCGACGCTGCGATTGCGAACGGTCCAGGAGCCCCGGCGACAGCAATGCTGATCCGGCCTGACGGATACGTCGCGTGGGCGGCCGATGGCGCGGCGCCGACCGACGTGGAACGGATGCGCACGGCGCTGGCTCGCTGGTTCGGCTCGCCCCGGCAGGCGACGGCCGTCGAGGCGTCCTGAAACCGCTGCGGCTCAGGTCCAGCGAACTCGGCTTCTGTGCCGGGACTCTCCCGCTCGCCCCTCGTCGGACCGCCTGGTCGAGGCGCTGCCCGACGGCCTATGTGCCGCGCGACGCGCCGAGGCGATGCGAAATGTGATTTACAACTCATCGGAGCCCGAAACGGTAAGAAATACCTAATTAAGAAATTGCGAATAAGCTCCGCCGATTCCTTAGAAGAGAAGGATATGCCCAGCTCAGATGCCGGATACAGGCTGGCAAAAGATAAGGGACACAATTGCATAACGATGCGTGGCTGAGAGTGGCCTGAGTCCCCTTCACAGTTGGCTTTCGCGTAAGTCTGCGGCGTGATTCTGGCGGCTAGACTCGGCCGCAACGAACGCCGATGCGGCGTGGAGACCAGACCGGATTCAAGTGGCGGATTACCGCCGCCGGGGGAGTGTGGAGAAATCATGGCAAAGAGCGGTATCAGTGTGAACACAGTGAACGCAGCCGGGGATGACACCGCCACGACCAGGCAGCACGCAGTGTGGCCCTCCGCGCTGCGGGAGATGCCGGCGCGGATGCAGCGGCATTACCCGCAAGGGCTGCCGCAGGCCCGCACGCCCACCGTCAACGAGCCGCCGCTCCTCGAGACTGACGCCTCGCCTGACATCTCCGTTCTGCGCGAGATCGACGTGAAGAACGGCCCGATCGCCGGCATCGCCACCACTGCTGATGGCAAGCACCTGCTGGCCACGCATTACGGTAAGAACAGCGTGTCGGTGATCGACACCGACACCTTCGCCGTTGTGAAGACGATCACTGGCATGGAAGAGCCGTTCGTGCTCGCGGCCGGTCGGGATCGCGCCTACGTCAGCACCGCGTCAGCCGCCTACGACGCGATCTCGGTGATCGACTCCAATACGCATGACGTCGTTGCCACCTACCCGGTGGCCCTCAACGTGGTGGACGTGGCGGCAAGCGCCGACGGAAATTCTTTGTACGCCAGCAGAACCGGCCTCGATGTCGCTGATGTCGTGGTCATCGACGTGACCAGCGGACGGGCCACCACGATTGACGTTGCGGCCGGACCGGGTGTCACCGCGGGCCCGGTGTGCGTCAGCCCGGACGGCCGACGGTTGTATGCGGCCACCACAGACGAATTCGGCGCCGACTTTGTCGCCATCGATATCGCTGCCCAGCGGGTCGTCGACGCCGTCAGACTCGGCTTCCCGATCCGGGATGCCGCGGTCAGTCACGACGGCGCGAGCGCCTATCTGCTCACCACCGACGGGGACATCGTCGTCATCGACACGGTGACGAACGAGATCGCCAACACGGTCGAGATCGGCGGATCGCCAACCCAGTTGGCGCTCAGCACCGACGGCCGGCGGATGTATGTCCTCGATCAGGAACACGTCACCGTGCTCTGCAGCGGTACGTACGAGGTGACCGACACCGTCACGGTCGCCAGTGAACCCTCTTGCGTCGCAGACAGTCCCGACGGGCGGCAGCTGTACGTCGCTGATTACGCCGGCAATGTCACCATGCTCTTCGTCGCGCCCGCTGCGGCCTCACTGCCGGCCCGGATGATGGCTGTCGACATCAGTGATGCGCCGGAATTGGTGCAGCCGGAACTGGCGACTGTCTAAGCCGGGGCTACGCCACCGAGCGCAGAGAGCATGTTCGCGAGAATTAACGGGACCTCAGCGACTGCAGTCCAGCGAAACCGAGATCGACTGGGAAATCACTACGGGCACCAGGATGGTCCGGTCACGGTTGCCCGGTCCGTTGAGCGGGAGCAGTTGGGTGACCGTCTGTGGGTTCCGAACACCCGTCACCACGCAGTCTGACAGCGCGCCGCTACCCACGCGGTCGATGTTCACCTGGTAACCCTCGCTTTGGAGCCGGCTGATCGTGGCTTGGGCACTTTCGTCGGCCGACGCAATGCCGGCCGGCGCGGCGATGACGCCGCAGCCTGCCACAGCCACTGCGGCGAGTGTCAATGCTGTACGCATAACCCCGCCTCCTTACTTTTCTGTTCAGACCCGATGATCCTCTACTTACATCGCTGGCGGGGGCGAAAACGTTCCCAGCAATCGCTAAGCATTCTCTCTGGTGATCACGGGTGTGCGCCTGCAGTGGTTCAACGTGGTGGCGACGAGGTGTTGCGCAGGCGCGCATAGCAGCCCAACATCGCTCTCACGTGCGGAAAGGAGATTCGTCACATCCGTTCGAAGCCGTTGGAAAGCACACAGCGCTGCGGATGGCGTTGGCTGTGGTGGTTGATTAACCATGTTTAGGTGAGCAAGACTTCAGTAGCCGCGGCCGCAGTGTCACCGCGGTCCTCTCGGTCCACCCGCGTCCGGCTGTCACACCACATGGTGACGCTTGACGACGGGCACCAGGTCGGAGTCTCGGTG
>JAOPWF010000852.1 GCA_025965815.1 Mycobacterium sp. | reverse complement strand
GCCCGGAATCCGGGAACCTGCACGTGTGAGCCCCAGCCCACGCCGACGATACCAACACGAAGCGACATCAAATCTCCTGAAACTATCTGGAACTCAACAATATTGCTCCGGCGACCGGTCCGCCGCCGACACCGACGGCCACCACCTCCGGAGTCTTGGGGGCCTGCCGGTCGCCGCCGTCGCCCCACAGCTGCACGCACGCCTCATGCAGGAAGCCCATGCCGTGCAGCCGGCCGCCGGACAACTGACCGCCGCTGGTATTGATCGGCAACTCCCCGTCCAGGGCGATCCGCTCCCCACCCTCGACAAACTTGCCGACCTCACCGTGCTGGCAGAAACCCATTGCCTCCAGCCACATCACGGTCAGGAAGCTGAAGCCGTCGTACAGCTGAGCCATGTCGACGTCGGCCGGGGTCATGGTGGTGTGCTCCCACAGCGTGGCCCCGGCGTCGTGGGCGGCCATGGTCGTGATGTCCTTGCGCTGGTCCCAGGTGGCGCGCTCCACCATCCCGGGGCCAACCGATTCGACGGTGAGCGGATGCCGCGGCAAGCCGGCCGCGGCGTCACGGCGGGAAATGATCACCGCGGTGGCGCCATCGCACGGGACGTCGCAGTCGTACAGGCACAGCGGCTCGGAGATCATCCGGGCGCCCAGGTAGTCCTCCATCGACATCGGTTCGCGGTAGATGGCGTCGGGATTCAGGCCCGCGTTGCGCCGTGCGTTGATAGCGATGGCGCCGAGTTGCTCACGGGTGAGGCCGAAGTCGTGCATGTAGCGCTGCGCGGGCATGGCCAGCCAGTTCGCAGCTGACAGCGCGCCGAACGGCGCGACCCACTCCAGCTGCGGCGGCAGCTTACCGCCGGTGAACAACACCGACGCCCGACCGCCACCGGCTTGGGCGGCGGCCGTCGACTCCCACACCGAACGGAACACGACGACGTGGTTGGCCAGCCCGAGGGTGACCGCCATGCAGGCTTCGATCGCCGGGCCGATCTGGCCTGCGGTCTCTATCGCCGACATGTACCAGCGGCTGCGCAGGCCCAGCGCGTTGCGCACCTGGGTCACGTCGGCGCCGGAGAAGCCGAGGTCCGGCACGCCGGGACCGGGGTAGCTGGCCACGCCGTCGATGTCGTCGACGCTGAGCCCGGCATCCACGATCGCGCGGGTGACGGCCTCCAGCGTGAGGTCCAGTCCGGTCCGCCCCAGTCGCCGGCCGACCTGCGACTTTCCGGCGCCGGTGATGACCGCCTTGCCGTCGAACGGGCCGGCCCGAAGCGATGAGCTCATGCGTTCACCGCGCTGACCGGACGGAACAACGGCAGCCACACCCGGGGGTCCTCCTGCCCTCCGGATGCGGTCCAATCCTCGAAGAACACCTGTACCTCCAGGCCGATGCTGATGTCATCGAGGGGGACATCGACGATATTGGTGATGAGCCGGACGTCGGGTTCCTCGGCGAGTTCGACCATCGCGACGATGTACGGCGGTTCCAGGCCGGGGATCCACGGTTGCCGGTTGATCGTGTAGGCCGCGACCGTCGCACGTCCGGACACCGCTTCCGGAGCCACCTGGGTACTTCTGCAGCGCCAGCACATCGGGCCGGGGGGGTGGAAGAAGTGCCCGCAGTTGTGGCAGCGCATGATCAGCAGTTCGCCATTGCGGCCCCCGGTCCAGAATGGCGTGTTCTCCGCGTTCGGGGTCGGCGTCAGCCGTAGGTCCGGCCGCGTGTATGCCTCGGTCATCGTTTTGACTCCTCGAACCGTCCGCCCCGCATGTGGTTATACGGTTATCTATATCAGTCGGTCCGCCCGGCCCGAACACGCCCACCGCGGATGGCCCTAGCAGTACACTCGTACTGTTAGGAGCGTCATGTGGAACCCGGACCAATACCTGGCGTTCGCCGATCAGCGGGGCCGGCCCTTCTTCGATCTGCTGTCACGGGTCGGCGCCAACAAGCCCCGCCGGGTGACGGATCTGGGCTGCGGTCCGGGCAATCTCACCGTCAACCTGAGCCGGCGCTGGCCCGACGCCGCCGTCGAGGCGCTGGACAGCTCACCGGAAATGGTGGCCGCCGCCCGTGAGCGCGGCATCGATGCGCGGGTGGGCGAGCTGCAGAGCTGGTCGCCGGCGCCGGACACCGACGTGGTGTTGAGCAACGCCGCGCTGCAGTGGGTGCCCGATCATCGCGACCTGCTGGTCCGCTGGGCCGGCGAGCTGCCGGCCGGCGCGTGGATCGCCATGCAGGTACCCGGTAACTTCGACGCGCCGTCGCATGTGGCCGTGCGCGAGCTGGCCAGCCGCGCACCGTGGGCCGAAGCGTTGCGCGACATCCCGTTTCGGGTCGGCAAGATCGTCGACTCGCCGGCGGAGTACGCGGACCACCTCACCGATGCCGGCTGCGCCGTGCACGCCTGGGAGACCACCTACATCCACCAGCTGACCGGCGAGAACCCCGTGCTGGAGTGGATCACCGGCACCGCGTTGACACCGGTGAAGAGCCGCCTGGATGACGACGACTGGCGGCACTTCCGCAACGAGCTCATCCCGCTGCTCAACGATGCGTACCCGGCACGGCGCGACGGCAGGACCTTCTTCCCGTTCCGGCGGATCTTCGTCGTCGCTCAGGTAGACAGCCGCTAACGCCTGCCGTCGAGCACCTCGAGCACCTTGGCGACCAGCGTCTCCAGGTCCGCGCCGGTGGTGTCGAGAGCCAGGTCGGGGTCGGTCGGTGGCTCATAGGGTGCGTCGACACCGGTCAGCCCTTTCAGCTCACCGGCGCGGGCCCGTGCGTACAGGCCCTTCGGGTCGCGCTTCTCACATTCCGCGAGCGACGTGGACACGTAGACCTCGATGAACGGCAGCTTGGCCGCGTCGCTCAGGGTCCGGGCGATCTCGCGATCCGACTTCAGCGGTGAGACCAGCGACGCCAACGCCACCACTCCCGCGTCGGCCAGCAGCCGGGTCAGGTGACCCACCCGGCGGATGTTCTCGGCCCGGTCCCCGGGCGAGAAGCCGAGGTCGTCGGACAGGCCGTGGCGCAGGTTGTCACCGTCGAGCAGATACGCCACCTGGCCGGACTCGACGAGCGCCCGCTCGACGGCGACCGCGATCGTCGACTTGCCGGACGCGGGCAGCCCGGTGAACCAGATGGTGGCCCCGCGCTGACCGGTGGCCGCCCAGCGGTAGTCACGGTCCAGCGACGACGGATGCCAGCGGATGTCATTGCGGGTCTGGGCACCGGGCTTGACCTCCCGCGGTTCGAGGATCGTGCCGGCGCCGACGGTGTCGTTGGAGGACTCGTCGATGAGGATGAACGCACCGCTGTCCCGGTTCTCCGAGTACGGGTCGGCGACCACGATCGAACTGGTGCGAAGCGTCACCGAGCCGATGTCGTTGAGCCCCAACTCAACCGGGCCGTCGAGTTCGTCGAGTGTCTCCGGGTCCAACCGGGTGTGCAGTGCCTGTACCGTCGCCCGCACCGTGGTGGTGGTCTGCTTGAGCGCCAGCCGATCGCCGGCGCGCAGCGGGGTGTCACTGAACCAGCAGACCGTCGCGTCAAGCTCGCGCGCCAGCACCGGCAGTGTCGCGTCCGCCGACCCGCTCACCAGCACGTCACCGCGACCGACATCGATGTTATCGGTCAGCTCGATCGAAACCGACAGCGGCGCAACGGCGGTCGCGCGGTCGTCGTCCATTGTATCCACCGCTGCCACGGTCGAGCGGGTGCCCGCGGGCAGCGACACCACCGGGTCACCGACCTTCAGGGTGCCCGCCGCGAGTCGACCGGTGTAGCGCCGCCGCTGTTGGGCCGTGGGCCGTGACACCCACTGCACCGGCAGCCGCAGCTTCGACGCCTCCGGTTGCGGGGCAGACAGTTCGACGCCTTCCAGGTATTCGAGCAGTGTCGGGCCGCCGTACCACGGGGTGCGGTCCGAGCGCTGCACTACGTTGTCGCCGTGTTTGGCCGCGATTGGGATCACGGTGAGGTCGAGGCCCGCGCCGCCGAGTCGCGCGGCCATCTGCCGGAGCTGATCGGTGACCTCGTTGAAGCGGGTCTGATCGAAGTCGACCAGGTCGATCTTGTTGACGGTCGCCACAAAGTGCTTGATGCCGAGCAGTTTTGCGATCCGGGCGTGGCGGCGGGTCTGGCGCAGCACCCCGGCGCGAGCGTCGACGAGGAGGATCGCCACGTGCGCGTTCGAGGCGCCGGTGAACATATTGCGGGTGTAGCGCTCGTGGCCCGGCGTGTCGGCCAGGATGTAGCTGCGGGTGTCGGTGGAGAAGAAGCGGTAGGCGACGTCGATGGTGATGCCCTGCTCGCGCTCTGCGCGCAGGCCGTCGGAGAGCGCGGCCAGGTCGGCCACGCCCTCTTCATCCGTGACCGCTTCCAGGTGATCCAGCGGCAGGCTGTCGGTGTCATGCATCAACCGCCCGATCAGCGTGCTCTTGCCATCGTCCACCGAACCGGCGGTGGTGATCCGAAGCAGCTGGCGCGTTATGGTCTTCGCCCCAGTGGCTCTTCCCGTCGCTTCGCTCGCCCCAGTGGCTTTTCCCGTCGCTTCGCTCGCCCCAACCATCAGAAGTACCCCTCGCGCTTGCGGTCTTCCATCGCCGCCACCGAGGTGCGGTCGTCGGCGCGTGTTTCGCCGCGCTCGGAGACCGTGGCCGCCGAGATCTCCGAGATCACCCCGGTGATGTCCGTGGCGTGCGAGCGCACCGCCCCGGTGATCGTCAGATCGCCGACGGTGCGGTAGCGCACCCACTCGACCCCGGCCCGCTCGCCGTTCACCGGCCCGGCATACTCCGACACCGCCAGCAGGATGCCGTCGCGTTCGAACACCTCGCGTTCGTGGGCGAAGTAGATCGACGGCAGCTCCAGGTTCTCCAACTCGATGTAGCGCCAGATGTCCAGTTCGGTCCAGTTGCTCAGCGGGAACACCCGAACCTGTTCACCCTTCTTGATCCGGCCGTTGTACAGCGACCACGGCTCCGGGCGTTGGGCCCGCGGATCCCACTGGCCGAACTCGTCGCGGAAGCTCAGGATGCGTTCCTTGGCACGGGCGCGTTCCTCGTCGCGGCGCGCACCGCCGAACGCGGCGTCGAAACCGCCGGCCTCCAGCGCGTCAAGCAGCGTTCGGGTCTGTTGCCGGTTGCGCGAGCCACCGGGACCGGGGTCCGGGACGCGCCCGCTGTCGATGGACGCCTGCACCGAGCCGACGATCAGCTTGTGCCCGTGCTGACCGAGCCTGCGGTCGCGGAAGTCGATGACCTCAGGAAAGTTGTGGCCGGTGTCGACATGCAGGACAGGGAACGGCAGGGGTGAGGGCCGGAATGCCTTCTCCGCCAACCGGAGCAGCACGATAGAGTCCTTACCGGCCGAGAACAGCAGCACCGGGCGCTGCAGTTCGGCGACCACCTCGCGGATGATGTGCACCGCCTCCGCCTCGAGCAGCCGCAGTTCGTCGACCCGACGGGTGTCGATATCGGTGGCCACAACCGTCATACCGGTAGCCCCTCTTTCTCCGCGTCGGCGCGGTATCGCTCCACCCAGTCATCGGACCGCTGGTCTGCCTGACGCTCCAGCACGGGTGCTGGCGCCAGGTTGGGATCGAGACCAAGGGCCTCGAGCACGGTGCCCACCACCTTGGTGAGATTGCGCCATAACACGGGATATGAAACGTCGATGGGGTTGATTTCTTCCTCGGCGAACCAGGATCTCCAGCCCTGCTCCTGTGCGCGCAGCATGGTGACGACGTGCGCGATCGCGCCGGCGTGGTACTCGGCACGCGCGTCGCGGACCGTATCCGGGCGCCCGCGCCACACCCTGGTCTGCACTGCGCGCCAGAACGAGACGGCCTGGGAAACCACGTCCGGCCGGTAGACGTGAACGTAGACGGGGTTGCTGCCGACGACGTCGCAGATCGCCGAGTGCAGGCCCTCCCCGGACCGGTTGGGCAGTTCCGCAGCGCGTCTCACCAGCAGCGGAGTCTGGTTCCACATCAGCTTGCCGCCCCAGACTCCGTTGGGCGTCCGGCCGACGGTCCGGATGTAATCGCGCCACACTTCCGCTGGGGCGATATCGGGTGTGCCGGCGTCCAGTGGGTCGAGGAGTCGCAGAATCGACTCGTCCTCGACACCGGCGAACCATTCCTTCGGTTGCGGTGCCTGACTGGTGGCCGGCAGATACTGAAAGAACTCCTGTGGCTCGCCGGCAACGCCGGTCGCGCGTAACGACTCGACGAGCAGCGTGCTGCCGCTGCGCTGAGACGCGAGCACCAGGTATGCCGAGGGGCTGGCAGGCATGCGCGTGAGCCTAGACGCAATTCATTTTCGTTGCAGTTCCGGCGTTTTGCTCGTTGTGAATAAAACTATTGCGAAGAACTGACCTCGTCCTCGATACCGCGCTCGGTGGCGATCGCCGAGCGGGTATTCGGCGCCCTGTGGTGAATGTGCAGATAAGTTTCGGTGTAGCGCTCCGAAATTCGGGTGCCGGCGAACTGCGACGGAATGACGTCATTGGTCTTCAGCCGCCACTCGTGCAGCAGCAGTGACAGATCATTGGCGACCGCTTCCGCCTTGTCTGTGGCATCGGGCCCGAGCAGGTTGTGCGACTCCGTCGGGTCCTCGAGGAGGTCGTAGAGTTCGCGTTCGGGCCGAGGCCCGCGCACCATCGGCGCCATCGCCTTCCCCGGGGCGCTTTCCTCGATGTCCCACGGCAAGTCGAGTAAGGGGCGAGCGGCGTAATTCTCGATATAGCTGTATTCCTTGGTACGGATTGCCCTGATGGGGTCGAATGAATCGTGATAGGTCTTTGCCGTATACACCTCGGTGCGGACGGGGCCCGCGTCCGGAATGGTTTTCAGTAGATTCTGCGCGTGCGACATGCCCTGGATGTCGGCGGAGGGGTCGACGCCGAGCAGACCGAGCAGGGTGGGGACCAGGTCAACGCCGCTGAACAACTCGTCGTAGACGCGTGGGACCGCGTGCAGTCGCGACGGCGGCCGCACGATCATTGCGATACCGGTCCCGGCGTCGTACAACGTCGACTTAGCCCTGGGTAATGCCGGTCCGTGGTCGGTGAGGAACACCACCCAGGTGGTGCGATCCAGACCGGTCTCGGCGAGCGTGTCCAGCAGTTCGCCGACGGCGGCGTCCGCGACCGAGATCGACCCGTAGAAGTCGGCGAGGTCCTGGCGTACATCGGGGGTGTCGGGGAGGTAGTCAGGCACGGTCACGGTGTCGGCGGCGGCGGGCTGGTAGCGGTCGTGCGGATAGGGCCGGTGCGTCTCGAAGAACCCCGCCGTCAACAGGAACGGCTGCTGCGGGGGGTCGGTCAGCCAGTGCTTGGCCCGCTTCACGACGTACTCGCAGTACGAGTTCGACACGTCGAACTCGTCGAAACCGAGCCGGACCGGAAACGATGTCTCGTGCTGCATGCCGAAGAGCGTTGTCTGCCAACCGGCTTCAGACAGGATGTGCGGAAGGGTGCGAACCCCATCGCGGTACTCCCAGCCGTGGTGTGCCAGCCCGACCAGCCCGTTGCTCTGCGGGTATCGGCCGGTGAACAGCGATCCACGCGACGGCGAACACAGCGGCGCGCTGGCGTGCGCCCGGGTGAACAGAATGCCCTCCGCGGCCAGCTGATCCAGTCGTGGGCTGGACACGTCATCATGGCCGTACACCCCGAGATAGCGGCCCAGGTCGTGCCAGTGCACGATCAGCACGTTGTCGGGCTGTCCCACATCCACCTCGCCGTTCGGTTCCGTCACCCGGACCAGCTTGCCTGCTGTCCGCTGGCGCCGCCGCGGAAGGGTGGCCGGTGTGACTAGGCTCGCGGGACGCCGACGGCGCCGTAGCCATCGGGTCACCCTAAAACGTCTAGACGTCCTTGGGGCGGACTCCGACGGCGCGGTAGACGAACTCCGGCGTCACATCGCAGGCCAGCGACCGCGCCGGCAACCGGCTCAGCACCTCGGCCGGAATCTGGCCCTTGTAGTGCATCGACAGATGTCCGTGGAAGCTCGGATCGACGCGGCCGACATCCAGGTCGAGTTGCACGCCGGTCTCGGAGATCTCCACCTGCAGCGGACCTGCCTGCGGAGCGGCCCACGGATGGTCGACTACCCGCGCGGCGACGTTGGGCAGTGACGACAGGGTTGCGAGCGCCCGTTGCCGGGTGAAGGCGACCGCGCCCGCGTCACTGTGGATGCTGCCGCCCGCGCTCCGCAGCCCGGGTACCGCCCCGGTGAAGCGCACCGTCACCGCCACGTATTCGGCGAGGTAGACAATGCCTTCCGCACTTAATTCGGTGCGAAGGTCATCGGGCAGCTTGCCGATCCGCATCAGCCTGCGGAGAAACACAGCCATGCGGCCACCCTAGCGGGGGCCGCATGGCTGTGACGTCAGGCTTGTGCGGGCAGCACGTGGTCGGCGACCTTGTCGGTGCTCAGGCAAAGCGAGCAGATGTGCGAGTCGTGCGTCTCACACTTCATCATGTCCGGCCGCTCGTAGTCGTGATGGCACACATGGCATTTCAGGTGCTCACCGGACGGATTGCCGTGCTCGTCGTACATCGGCAGGTCGATGCCGTCATCGGTGCGCCGCAGGTAGTACTTGCCCTTGGTGGCTATGGCGAAGATGGGCGGCAGCACCAGACCAAGCCCGATGGCAACCAGTGGCGAGTATGGCCGGATGGCTTCGCCCAGCCCACCGAAGAACGCCAAGACCGACACGCCGGCCGCAATCAGCATCGAGCCAAAGCCCACCGGATTGATCGCGTAGAGCATGCCGCGGCGGAACTCCGGCTGCATCGGCGACAGCTTGAGCAGGAACTTGTTGAACACGATGTCGGAGGCCACGACTACGACCCACGCCATACCGCAGTTGGCGTAGAAGCCGAGGATCGTGTTGAGGAAGTCGAACATGTTGGCTTCCATCAGGATCAACGCGATCAAGAGGTTGACGCCCAGGAACACCAGTCGACCTGTGTATGTCTTGGTGACGCGGGTGAACGAGTTCGTCCACGCCAGCGACCCGGAGTAGGCATTCGTGACGTTGATCTTGATCTGGCTGATGACCACCAGAATGACGGCCAAGGTCAAGGCCAGCCAGTTCGGCAGGAAGTTCTTGTAGATCTCCAGGAACTGGTGCACCGGTTGGTTCGCGATGCCGGCGCCGTCGGCGACGTTGGCGATCAGATAGACCGCCAGGAACAGGCCCACGATCTGCTTGATGGCACCGAAGAAGACCCAGCCCGGGCCCGCGAGGATGAGCCAGGTCCACCAGCTGCGGGAGTTCTCCGGGGTGCGCGGCGGCATGAAGCGTAGGTAGTCGTTCTGCTCGGCGATCTGAGCGATGAGCGACAGGCACACGCCCGCGGCCAGCAGCGTCGATCCCAGGTCGAATCCATTGACGCCCTTCTCGCCCTGGTAGGCGAAGAACGAGCTGACCGACTCGGGATGGCTGACGACGAGGTATACGAACGGCGCGACCATCAGGATCAACCACAGCGGTGTGGTCCAGACCTGCAGTGTCGAAAGCACTTTCATGCCGTAGATCACCAGGGGGAAGATGATCAGCGTCGACGCCGCGTAGCCCAGCCACAGCGGTATCCCGAGACCCAGTTTCAGGCCCTGGGCCATGATCGAACCCTCGAGCGCGAAGAAGATGAAGGTGAACGTCGCGAAGATGACGTTGGTAACCACCGACCCGTAGTAGCCGAAGCCGCTGCCGCGGGTGACCAGGTCGAGGTCGATGTTGTAGCGCGCGGAGTAGTAGGCCACCGGGAAACCGGTCAGGAAGATGACCACCGCGAAGATGAGGATGCCCCACAGCGCGTTGGTGGTGCCGTAGGAGATGCCGATATTGGCACCGATCGCGAAGTCCGCGAGGTAGGCGATGCCGCCCAACGCCGAGATACCGACCACCCGCGTCGACCACTTGCGGTAGGACCGCGGCGCAAAGCGCAGCGTGTAGTCCTCCAGGGTTTCCTTGGTGGCGGTCATTGTATCGAGGTCAGGTTCGACCTCTGCACCGACGTCCGGCACCGGGTCTTTGTTGAGCTCTTGCGTCATGGCTGTCCTCCGAAAGTTTGCCTGGCCCTTGGGAGAAGCTAGGGACACCTTGTTGCAGGAGTGTGACGGGCGTGTTCCCGCTGTGAACCACTGTGATTAACGCGTGCGTCAAAAGAGGGCGACGTTGGCCGTGGTACTGCTTAGTAGTGGCTCCACAAAAGGCATGGTCGGCCGGCCTGGCAGTGCTGGCCTTCCTTACCTATGTGTTGATGTGGGTGGGGTTCGAGCAACACTGGGCGTGGCTGGACGCCGCAGACTCCTCGGCGCTGCAGTGGCTGCACAGCTTCGGTGTCCGGCATCCGGCCTGGGTCACCGCGTGGGACGTGTTCTGCACCGTTTTCGGCCCGACCGCCTTCCGGTTGGTTGCGCTCGTCGTAGCGGTGGTCGCGCTGGTGAAGCGAAATCTGCGGGTGGCCCTGTTCCTGGTGATCAGCGTGGGCCTGAGCGGGTTCCTGACTCAGATCGCCAAGGACGTCGCGGCCCGTCCGCGACCGTCCAGCGCGCTCGTGCAAGCACCCTCGTATGCGTTTCCGTCC
>JAOPWF010000849.1 GCA_025965815.1 Mycobacterium sp. | reverse complement strand
GCGAGGGCCGCGAGCGACGCCAACTGCTTGGCGACCAGGACGGGATGGCGTCCCGGCAGGATGGCGACCGATGTGCCGACCTTGAGCCGTGTCGTTCGCGCCAGCGCGTACGCCATGCCGACAAACGGGTCGACTGCCTTGGAGTACACCAACTCCGAGAACCACAACGAATCAACGCCGGCCGTTTCCAACTGGTCGACGATCCCCTGCAGTTCTCCAGGACCGGTATCTGCACCAAGGCCGACCCCGAAACGGATCTTCACAGACACACCTCCCGGCTGACCCTCGGGCCTCACATGCTGCGCTTGGTGGCCTTGAGCTTGGCCACCGCATCGTCGTCGCCTTCGAAGTCGAGCACCACGGCGTCGCGGCCGAACGCGAACAGCAGCAGTTCCCCGACGTCTCCGGTGACCACGACCGGCGGTCCGCTGCCGGCGGTCACCAGTACCTTGCCCTCGGGCGTACGGAGCGCCACCCGGACCGGCGACTTCGCCAGGGTCAGCCTGCCGATCATGCGAAGCGGCCGCTCGAGTGCCGACACGGTCAGGCTGTCCAACGGACGCGGCACCCAGCCCGGGCCGGCGCGACGGACATCCTCGTGGTGGACGAACATCTCCCCCGGGTTCACCACCGGGTCCAGCAGTTTGAAGGGCGAGAAGATCGGTGGACCGGAGGCCACCATGTCAACCAGGTCGTCCCAGTCAGTCGACTCGGCGACCCGCTGCTGGACACTGGCCGTATAACGGGCCAGCGGCGGTATGGCGATACCGAGAGTGGCGTCCGGCCTGCGTTCCCGAACCACCAGATGCGCCGCGAGATCACGCGTGGCCCACCCCTCGCAGAGGGTGGGGGCGTCTGGTCCGACGCTGCGGAAGGTGTCGACGAGCGCGGCGCGTTCTCGTTGAGCAACGGTCATGATGCAACGATATGCGGCCTGCCCGTACACCCCGACAGCCTATCGTCGATGTAGTCGCACACAAGGGGACGGACCATGAGCGCCAACGACGAATTTCATCCGGACTTCGACGCGGTGAGTGCAGGCTCGCCAGGCAGCCGGGTACACCACATCAGTTCATCGAGCATCAGCTCCGAAACCGCCCAGACCGAGGGCATGCGGCGATTCGCCGCCATCACTGGTCGCTCGGTGGGGTCGGAGAAGCTCTGGATGGGCGAGACGCACGTCGCGCCCAAAACGGCGTCTGATAACCATCACCACGGCGACTCGGAAACGGCGATCTTCGTTTGCAGCGGCAATCCCGAGGTTCGTGTTCCACAACGGCATCGAAGAGGTCCGCATCGTCACCAACCCCGGCGATTACGTCTTCGTCCCGCCTTACGTGCCGCACCGCGAAGAGAACCCCGACCCGGATAACCCCGCGGTCATCGTGATCGCACGAAGCACCCAAGAGGCGATCGTCGTCAATCTGCCCGAGTTGTACGCACTTTGACGTTCGACTTCCCGGCGCCGTTCGGACATTCTCGGTTCTGCACGCGCGATTGAGCGTACGGTTTGGGCGCCGCCGTCAGTGTCGGCACCGTTCCCGGGGACCTAAGGAGACGAATCGTGTCGAACCACTTCACCGGCCTGGACCTTGGACCGCCACTGGGAGACCAAAGGCTTGACCTCTGCGACCTTTACGCGTTCCAGTCGCCCGCCGATCCGGCGAGGACGGTGCTGATCCTCAACGCCAATCCGAACGCCGATGCGCTGCACCCCGACGCCATCTACCGGCTCGCGATCGACAACGACGGTGACCTGCTCAATGACATCGCGTTCAGCTATGTGTTCTCCAGCCCACAGAACGGCAATCAAACCGTCGACGTCTTCATGGCAACGGGCGAGGAGGCACGTTCAGCCGATGCTGTGGGCGAAAAGATCTTCTCCGGGGTCGAAGTGTCGTTCGGAGCCGAGCCCCGTATCGCGACGTCCGGCGATGTCACGTTCTTCGCCGGCGCCCGCAGCGACGCGTTCTTCTTCGACTACGACGGCATCAAGAATCTGTTCGACACCTCGGGCGGACGGAACTTCACCGCTCCGCACCTGGGCGGTGCGTCGCCGTGGACGGGGCAGGATTCCAACACCGAAGCCAATGTGTTTTCAACAGTGCTCGAGTTACCGACCGCCGCCCTCGGAGCCGACCCCGACATCTGCATATGGGGACGGTGTAGCGTGCGGCGCGACGGCGAACTTCTACACGTCGACCGTGCAGGGCATCCGTCGGTCAGCAGCTTTTTCAACACCGACGAAACCAAAGAGGAATACAACGCGAGCGAACCGCCCAACGACCGCGACCGCTGGACGGATCAGTTCGTGCACCTGATGGGGCACACCGGCAACTACACCCGCGACGAAGCGATTGCCGCGATCGACGCCCACGGCATCCTGCCCGACGTGCTGACCTTCGACCCGGCGAAGCCGTCGCAGTACCCGAACGGCCGCGTGTTCACCGACGACGTCATCAACTTCCGGCTGGACTTCCTGTCCAAGGGCGACATTCCGCCGACAGGGCTCGAGTCGCACACCGACACGCAGGCGGTGTTTCCCTATCTCGGCACGCCGCACTAACCGGAGAACTCACGCATCGGCCGTTGTTGCCGAGTAGTGTGCCGTTCGGCTGCAGTACAACTCGATCATGGGACGGCGCGATGAGGTCACGAGTTACGGCGACGGGGCGGCGCGGACTGTTCGCGGTCGCCGCGGCGCTCCTGCTGGTATCGGCGTGCGGTAATGATTCGACACAAGCCAAGCAGTCCGACACCGCGTCGCCGAGTACGTCAGCGGCGGCTCCCAAGGAGATCGACGCCGGCGTCGCGCAGCGGCTCGACGCAGCGATCAAGCAGGCCATCACCGACGCCTCGGTCCCCGGCGTGATCGTTGGACTGTGGGGTCCCGACGGTCAGTACATCAGAAGTTTCGGCGTAGCCGACAAAGCGACCGGCGCTCCGATGAAGACTGACTTTTACAGCCGAATCGGTAGTGTCACAAAGACTTTCACGATCACCGGGGTATTGCAACTCGCCGACCAGGGCAAGCTGGGACTCGACGATCCGATCGCCAAGTACATCGACGGGGTCCCCCAGGGCGACAAGATCACCTTGCGGCAGCTGGCCCGGATGCAGAGTGGGTTGCCGAATTACTCCGCGAACCCGGCGTTCGGCAAGGCCTTGTTCGAGGACCCGCGGCGGCCTTTCACCCCACAGCAACTGCTGGATTACTCGTTCTCCCAGCCCGAGGTGTTCCCGCCCGGCGAGGGTTTCCAGTACTCGAACACCAACACCACCCTGCTGGGACTCGTGGTGGAGAAGCTGAGCGGCCAGGCGCTGCCGGATTACATCCGCGATCACATCACCGCCCCGCTGGGGCTCAGCCACACGGCTTTCCCCACGGACAACGCGTTTCCGGATCCGCACGCACAGGGCTACACCGATGGCGACAACGGCGCCGTGCTGATCACCACCGATTGGAACCCGTCCTGGGGATGGGCGGCCGGCGCGATGACCTCGACGCTCGAGGACATGCACGCCTGGGCACCCGCGCTGGCGACTGGGAAGCTGCTGAGCCCGGAGATGCAGGCACAGCGGCTGCAGACGGTGAACGCACCCGGTCATCCGAAACAGGACGGGTACGGGTTGGGAATTTTCAATCTGGGCGGATGGATTGGCCACAATGGCAGCCTGCCGGGCTATCAGACCGTCGCGGTGTACCTACCCGAGAAGCAGACGACGCTGGTGATCTTCTCCAACACCGACATTGAGTACAAGGGCGGCGAACCGAGCACGACGGTGGCTCAGGCGATCACGTCGATCATCACCCCGGACCGCATCTACACCTTGAGCCCGACGGTGCAGGAACCCGACGCGTCGCCTACCCCGACATCGACGACCAAGCCCAAGTGAGGGCCGCCCTCAAGGCTGCTTGACCAGCCGCGCGCACGTCGTGCGGTACCCCGTCGCCGTGCTCGGCGTAGCAGTAATCGAGGGTGACGAGTGTGAACGTGTAGGTGTCCTCCGCGTCGGCGCCGGCGATCAGCTTTCCTTCCGGAGTAAACGCGCCGACCAGGTCGTCCTGTGCCGGGCCATCGGGTGTCGACCACTGCGTGGCGCCCTTGAATGTCTGGCCGGTCTGCTCGGTGATGAGCAGGGTCGCCGTACCGGTCCGACGGCGCTCGGTACTGGCAATCCGCTCGCGCTGGCCTGTCCAGGTGCCGAGTAACGAGAGCGGCTCGGCGCCGGCCGATTGCAGCGGAACGAGCACGAACATCGCCGTCGCGGCCGCCGCAACCGTGACTGCCTTCCCAAAAGGCTTGGTCACAGCCATTTTCGATGGTCCGCCCGATAAGAGTCGCTCCATAGCGGCCCCGCGGGGGGGCGGCCTGAGAATATGGCATCAACGCCAGGTCGACCGTCAACTCGGCAACGACCCGCCGGGACAGGACGACGTGACCGGAAGACTCCAACCGTGGGACACGCTGTGGCCAAGGTTGCGAACGTTGAGCTTGTCCTGCCGAGACGAGGGCCCGATGGCATCTACCGCGAAGTCGATCTTCATCACCGGTGCCAGCAGCGGCATGGGACGTGAGGCCGCAAAGCTGTTGCACGCCAACGGTTGGCGAGTCGGCGCCGACGACCCGCAAGGAGAGCGGCCTGGCTGCGCTGACGCAGGAGCTCGGCGCCGACCGGTTGTGGACACGTACGGTCGACGTCACCGATAAGGCGGCCCTCGACTCCGCGCTCGCCGACTTCTGCGCCGGCAATCCTGACGGCAGCCTGGACATGATGTGGAACAACGCCGGCATCGGCGAAGGTGGCTGGTTTGAGGACGTGCCATAAGAGGCCGCGATGCGTGTCGTCGACATCAACTTCAAGGCGGTGCTCACCGGCGCGTACGGGGCGACCCGCAGCGCAGTGGGGCGCACCGCGCTGCTGCTGCAGTTCTCGGCTAAGCCTGGCGGCTGGAGCCTTCCCTGGTGCTGTGCGAACTGCGTAGCTTCAAGAAGGCGACCAGCCTGGACGAGGCACTGCACGCCCTCGTTTAC
>JAOPWF010000834.1 GCA_025965815.1 Mycobacterium sp. | reverse complement strand
CCACCGAGGATCTATCGGCCAGAGTCGATACGCATCTCGAGGACGAAGAGCAAAACATTCTTCCCCTGATCAATCAGCACATCACCGCCGACGAATGGAAGCGCTGCGTCAGGCGCGGCGCGGAGGGCATGCCCATGAACACGATGGCCCTCGTATTGCTCGGCCTCACGCTCCAAAATCTCACCCCCGGCGAGCAACGGCAGTTTCTCGCCGGTATCCCGATGGCAGCACGCATACTCTGGAAACTGCTCGGGCAACGCACCTTTGACACATATCTGGCCAAGATCTACGGCTTGGTCTAGGGTCGGTGGCCCAGTCCGGCCAGGGCTGCTCGCCGCTCACCGTGACACGGCACGGGGGTTATTATCCGGGGCGGTGCGGTTCAGAACGCGGTTGCGGTCTGTAGCAATGGATTCCGGGACCGCACTAGATGTTGCGGGCAACTTGCGGTATGTGCGCAAGGTCGTCATCGCCCGCAAGCGCGAACGCGCCCGACGGCTGCACACCGTGGCCCCGACGGAACTGGCCGAACTCGCCAAGACCGACCCGTCGGTGCTGGTCGTCAACGACGACGACATGCGCCGGGCGGTGCACGCCGTGGCACGTGTCATTGCTGAGCACTTGAAGAGTCGGCCTGTTGTTGCGGTGCGCCGCCCGAAGCTTCGGGCGATGACGGGGCTTGCGGTGCGGGGACCGGTCGTGACGTCCTGCCCGACAGCTGCAGCACGTGCGATTTTGCCAGTGCGCGGGCTGCTAACTCCCGGCCCCGCAGTGTCAGTGTGCTCTCATTCTTGATGAGATAGGCCGATTCCTCACCGATCTTGTCCAGCAGGGCCACGGCGTCTTTCTGCGACTTCGGTGAGGCGACCTCTGTCGGCGCGGGTTCACGCGCCGAAGCGTAGGCGGCGGCGAGTCTGCGCACCACGTGGCGTTCTCTTAGCCAAAAGACCCCATACACCGCAACGACGGAGAACGCCCACCCCAAGACCAGCGACAGCGCCGCGGCTGCCGCGGGCCATTGCGATGGTTTCATGCCGTGGGCGACGACGATACCGACCGCCAGCAGCACGTACAGCGCACCGTATACGGCCGACCACGCAATGGCGAGCCCCGCCGGATCGCTCAGCGGCCGTCGGCCGCGGTGGACCGAATCCTTACTGTCGCGGTCATACGGGCGGAGTTTGTGCGCCTTTCTCCAGCCCATGACGACGCCGTGGCCGACGATGACCAGCATTGGGGCTGCGAACAGAAGGATTGATCCGTGGGGAATGTTCGGGATGTCGAATGGCAGCAGTCTTCGCCACCTGTCGGAGGGGTGCAGCCAGTGTTGCTTACCCAGCAGGACTATCAGCGCCCACATCACAAGCAGGATTGCGGCAACCGCTAAGACACCCCGCCTCAGGTACATCAGTCCTTGCCGCACCCGGACCTCGGCTCCGGGGCCCGGGTGGCCATCACTGCGGGGAGACAGCCTGCGAGCCAAATCGCCGGCGGCCGCCAGTGGAGATGACGTCGGCGAGTTGATATTGGCGATCACCACGGTGCCCGCGATCAGGATGACAACGAGGACGGTGCCGAATGCGCTCTCCTGCAGCGAGAAGTAGAAATGCGGGTCCGCTGCAGAACTCGTCGAAACCGCGCCGCTGGCCGTCAAGCGGTGAAAGGCGAACGCTCCCAACGGAATCAGCAGGCCCAGCAGTGCTGCACCGTGCACCACCGAGCGTGAACGCGCTGCCGCATAAGCGAATACGGTGATCAGACACCCCACACCTACTGTCGGAACCAGAGTGCTGATGAACCCGCCCAACGGCGCGAGCAATGCCAACGCGACGAGGCCGATTCCGAGAGCGAGGGCGGAGGCAGCCAGCAGGCGCGCTGACTGGCCACGCTGAGTCAGCCCCGTGAGGATCCAGTAGGGCGCACCGACGGCTCCACGGATGATCTTTGTCACCGGCTTGGCCACGCTCAGGCCGGAGTTGGGCGCGCTGAGAACCGTCGCGGTGACGGCTGCGGCTGTCGCTGCGGTGTGGATCAGCATGTCGCTCGGCAGCTCTTCTCCCACTGTCTCCTGCCCGAGTGCCGAGTCGACGAAGAGGCGAAGCAGCCGATAATCGTCTGAGAGCAGTTGGGTACCGGATCGCCGCGTAGCCTCCACGGTGTCCTCACGAAACTGTGTGTATCGGGTCAGAAACGCGGCGGACTTCAATCCTGCCGCCCCATCTGCTTGGTCGTCGTAGACCGTTTCTGCCAGCCACGGTACTTCCTCGCCGGCGGCGGCGATCTGATATCCGTACGCCACAAGGCTGGCAAGCGCCTCCAGCGGCTCACCGCAGTCCTCACGGCCGAGGTTTTCAAGCTCGGCCTTCGCGTTGTCTCGCAGCGTGGAGAGCGTCCGAACACTGTCGATGAAGGCGCTGACGGCGTCTGTATCGATTGCCGGATCTGCGCCGTCGGCGGATCGTCGAAAGGTCGCCGTGCACAACTGCTTCAGCAATTCGTCATCATCTTCGGAGAACCGGTGCCTCAGTGCCTTGACGACACGGGGATTCAAGGTGATGAGCAACAAGGTCTTGATCCCGTCGAGTCGTCCCCATATCCAATCGTTGGCGCGCCAGGATCTCTTCAAGAACGCGCCGAAGTGGTTCAGCGACATGCCCGCAAGCTTGTCATCGGAGGTGAAATCCTCTGCGAAGTGTTGATAGACCTGCGCGCTGATCTGCACCAATTCGATTGGCGCGGAGGGAATGTTGGTACCTGCACCGTCCTGCTCGGTGATGAGATAGCCGATCACCTCCACCGTCATCAACAGCTCGAGAAGGTCCTGCTCCGATGTGGCCTCCAGCAGCGGATTGTCGCCGGTGAGCGTTACGGACGGAAGATCTTGACCCGGCTGCGATCTCAACTTCTCTATCTCTTTGATGACCTTCCACAAGGGTGAGACGACCTCCGTGGCCACGATGCTGCGGGTCGCGGCTGCAGCCGAGTTGGGGTCGGCCGACTGCATGCGATCGGCGTATTTGGTCAAGTTGTCGGTCAGCCACTCTCGTGGATTGCGGACTTCGCTGACTTCGGATGAATCGCTATCAGATGACCGCGCCGCTTTCACTTCTTTCTCACCGAGCATTTCAAGGGCGATGCGGGCGTTGGTTGACTGACGCCACGCGGTTCTCGTTTGGTTCAGCAGCTCTGCGAGCGCGTCCAGTGAGGTCGACTCGCGATCAGGCGAGTCCAGCTCGGGCCCGGTGTGCAGTTCGCGCAGCAGCTCGGTAGCCAATGTAGCGACGCCGACGGCCATGTCGAGTCCCCACTGCCACGTGCCCTCGCGCGTGTTATCACTGCACGGCGGCTTGTCAGGGACGAAGGGCAGTCGCGGTGTCCGGTCTGCCTGCTTGGATGCCTCCATGTGCGCTGCCACGACCTCTTGGGCGATTCGCATCAGGTCGCCGAACGGGCTGCAGCATTTCCTGCGGATCTGATAGGCCAGAACGAAAGCTGCCCGGCGAACACGCATCGACTGGAAGAGCTCCCAAGAGGCCGTCGGCTTCTCGTGCTGCGCCAGATAATCGCGAAGCTCGTTGCGAGACCGGAAGTTTGACAGCGTGAGGAGGTGACCGTCGCGCCACCGGTGGGCCAGGTCGTTGTGCCGCTCGATCTCGTCGACGTAGCTGCGGGAGCCGACCGACGAACTCGCCCGCATCACACCGGACATCGTCGCCAGCAGCGACGGCGGGTCGTCGTGTTCATCGGTCGTCTGCCGGACGGTATCAGCGCGCACGGCGTGCGGGTGGATGAGCAGTAAGACTCGCCGGGTCAGCCGCTCGCCGGCCACACGGCGGCGAATCGCGTCAAGGGCGGGCCTGGTCGGCGTGTTGGCAAGAACGCCTCCGTCGACGGTGAACCGGGAAAGGGTGTGATCTGGAACGTTTCTGGCCCAGTCGGCAAACTGCGCCATGTCCTCGGCTGCGTCGGTGTCTCTGACCGGGATGAAGCTGGCCTCGAATGCGACCGGGAAACTCGCCGAGGCCCGCGCAGCCAGAGCCAGCGCACGCACGGTCCTGCGCACGTTCTCTATCCCGTCGTCGCCGTCGTCGGAGAACGCGTCGACCGGATCGGGAGCCTTGTCATCGAGCAGCGCGCGGATCTCCTGGTTGGAGGTGTTGCCCCGGAATTGGAATAACCCCGCATGCTGGGT
>JAOPWF010000818.1 GCA_025965815.1 Mycobacterium sp. | reverse complement strand
ACCGCCACCGGCTCGGGACGTCGGCTCGGCGCCGGTCTCGTCCTCATCGCGCCCGTTGTGGCTCTCCGTCTCGGCGCTCGGCTTCACGTCAGGGACGCCCGCGCTCGGCACCGGCTCTTCGACCGGCGCCACGCCCGCATCCTGGTCGCTCATCGACGTGCACCGCCCGGACGATGGCCGTCACCATAGTTGTCCCGTCCGACGACGCTCCCGCCGCTGATGTGCGTCGGAGCGCCGAAGAACACCCCGCCCTCCGCGAAGCTGGCGGCCTGGGCGCTCGGCTGCGGCTCGCGCGGTCGCTCGGCGGGCCGCGGCTGTCCGCCTGGCATCTCCGTATGTTCGCCCAGCATGTCCGCCAGCTCGTCCAGCAGCCGCTGCAGGTCGTAGCGGCTGTGGCGGGCGTACAGCCGCAGATACTGGCGCGTCGCCAGCTCCTTCAGCGCCTCCGGCAGCTCGGTCGCCGCTGGCTCGGCGACATCTCCCACCAGCACCGGGATCACCCGGATGCCGAGCCGCAGCGCCTCCGCGATCTCGCGCCGGACATAGTCGGCGGGATCGTCGATCCGCCGCTCGCCGTCGGCTCGACTGCCCGGCCAGCCCTTGTCGATCACCGCCAGCAGCGCGGAGCACCCACGCAGGCTGTCCCAGATCGTGGGCGGAAAGTCATCGCCGAGCCGGACCGATCGACTGGCCCGAAAGATCTGATCCGACCCAAACCGCTGGCATAGATGCTCATCGAGGAGCTGCGCGGCGAAATTCTCGGCGGCTCTCCGGTAGCTAATGAAGATTCGTGGCACGGGATCACTCTTTCCGCAATCGGTAAGCGCGATCGCGGCCGCAGCCCGGATCGACCGCGACCGAGCTGGGCCGCTTCGATAGTGCACGGTATCGATCTGCGAACGCTTTATACGCCGGGCAAGCGGTCGACATCGGCCGCCGTGTCGCCCGCGAGGCGGTTACGTTCGACCTGCCGCGGGCGGTCTTCAGTCTTTTCGATCCACCCTGCAGGATCGCCATATCGGTCATTGCGCGTACCCCGTTAGAGTGACCAAGAGCGTCAATCATTCAGACGTAGCTATCCTTCACCGTCGGAGACCACAGCCTCGGCCCGATTTCTGGCCACCTTCTGGAAGATTGGCCACGCCCATGCACCCCATCGAGAAAATGGCCACACCCCCTTTCGGTACCGACTATCGCCGTGCGACGGTCAGACTGGGGACCGTCGCAGCCTGGGAGGGGGCATTGGCAGTTGATCCAGAAGCACTCGCCGGAGAACTACGGTTTCTCCGGAAGGGCCGCGGCGTGCGCCATCCATCGGTGCTGAAACGCATCGGTCCGCAGGTCAGGACGCTGTGCGGCATCGAGGAACCGGACACCGCCGCCACCGCGCGAACGAAGGTGCACGCCAGGCTGACCGGGCTGCTACGCACCGAGCCCGACGAGGTCCAACTCGCCGTCTCGGTGGCGC
The DNA here is from genome assembly GCA_025965815.1 of Mycobacterium sp. Classification (GTDB taxonomy): domain Bacteria; phylum Actinomycetota; class Actinomycetes; order Mycobacteriales; family Mycobacteriaceae; genus Mycobacterium. Next base: position 1,615 of record JAOPWF010000818.1, on the reverse strand, counting down.
TCGCCCTGCATCCCGAAGCGGGCCAACGAACGCTGGCGGACCGCGAGTTCTGGCTGGCGCAGCGACAGCACTACGAGCAACGGACCGCACGCCGCCGCATCGACGACGCGTTCGAGGTGCTGGTGCAGGCGGCGGCGCGGGCCGAAGACACTCGCGAGGACAGTGTCCATGCGGCGCCGGACGGTTGGTGGGTGCAGTCGCTGGAGGCGCTGCTGCGCTTGGACATCGTCGGCCCCGAACTCACCGAACGGCGCCGCGTCATATTCGCACAGAACAATGTTGAGCGAATCGCTTGTCTATTTAGCGTGCCGAAGCCATGCCGGGCACCCGCGGCGCCCGAGGTGTCCGTGGAGGTGCTCTACGGCGGTCAAATCGGTGCCCGGGAGCGCCCATCGGCGCAGCACTTCCGCTATTTGATCAACCTGCCGCGTCGCTTTCGCAAGGGTGAAATCCACGAGTACGGGATGGTATTTCGATTTCCGCCGGACCGGCCGATGGCTCCGCACTATGTGTTGCTCCCGCTGACGGCGTGCGAGTCGTTCGACCTCACGGTTCGCTTTCACCCCAACCAGGTCCCGCCCGCCGTGTGGCAGCTCAACGGGGTCCCGCCGCGAATGATCGACGACGATGAACCGGTCGGCGCGATGCTGCGTCCGGACCGGTTTGGCGAACTCCGGCTGGCCTACCGGGATCTGCGGCAGGGCCGCGCGTACGGCGTCAAATGGGCCAGCTCCCGATAGACCGGCCCTTGTCGCGGCGGTGCCCGGGGAGGCAGCAGCGCTCTGCTGCCTCCCCGGTCGTCATCCCAGCCGCTGTACCACACAGGCAATGACTGACAACACGTTCTTGCGGATGTGGGACTCCATCGAGCACCTCCCTCGGGTCTCCGCCGTATTCGGCCGGCGTCTCATCCGTCCCGCCTCAACGTTGTGTCCTGCGGTCCGCGAAACATCGAGACGATTACCGGACACCATCGGTTTGGGCAACGGGAAACCCCTGACCCGGGCAACGGCCCAGATGGGTTGACCGTGTGTCCAAATGGCTGCCAGGGCGACACTTGGACCCACAATCCGCGATCTTGGCGGTTGATCTGGGCTCATACGATCGGAGTGCCCCGCCGCGGCCGGGGAATTGTGACGTCGCCAAAGATCAGCTTTAGCCGCTTCAACAACTCGTCGAACGTGATGACCGTCAGCCCGTGCAGCCCGTGACGAAAGTGATTGAACGAGCTCTTTTCGCGCTCGCTTAGTCCGGCGATGGCGCCGACCACCAGTACGCCGCTCGGATGCACCGAGTTGAGGTCCAGATAGCTCTTGCCGAGCACCAGGCCGAAGTTCTCGACGGCAACCGCGATCTGGTTGCGCACCTGGACGATAGCGCCGGACAGTTCGCCGTGCATCATGTAGATGACGTTGTTGTCCAAGGACATACCCTTCTGGCTTTTCCGCCCGCGGTACTGCCGGCCGACCAAGCGGCAACTAGGCGTCTTGATGTCCACCACCGCAAAGCTCTTGGTGCTTTCGTCGGAAAAGAGGAAGTCGGTGGCAACGCCGCCGGCTCCCTGCCGTCCTCCCGCTTTCTTGCCGCCCACGTACGTTTCACCGCGCAGTTGCAT
>JAOPWF010000811.1 GCA_025965815.1 Mycobacterium sp. | reverse complement strand
CGGTACTCGGCGACCCGACCGCTGTTGGGGCGGACCAAGTGAGCATCTGTCCCGCATGCGGCTATCCGACGATACGGCCGGACTTATGTGCCTACTGCCGGCCCGTGCTAGTGGCGGGGTGACGTGGAGATGAATCAGTAGCCCCTGGCCTCCTCAGTAGACCCGGGCCTCCGTCGCCGGCTCTGCCAACGCAACTGCGCGGCTGGTGACCTAGCAGCACCCGGCCCAGTCCCGAGCCTAATGACCATTGGGGCGCTGCGCAGGTGGCTGCGTGAACCACTCGCCGGTCGTGGAACGGACCAGCTGGCCAATGGCGGGCATCACGCCAGGGTAGGCGCAGCGGTCGGCCCGGCACCCAAGAAGGATGACGGGCGACGGTGCAAGCAGGGGTTGGGGGTGTAATCACCGGACGGGCTGGCTCCGGACCCTCCGTCGTGGCAGGTGTCCTCTCCCGCGATGCGAAAAAACAGAATGGTGGGGCCCGCCACCCCCAAGTCCCCCCAAAGGATGGCGGGCCGTCTAGTGATGGACGCAAATGTAAGACGGCGACCGCGCTATAGCGCGAGTAGTTGACTACCTGTGTGGCGCCGATGCTGGTCTCCATCGGTTCCTGTCAGTTTGTCCGCGATCTGTTGGAGGTCGTCAGTGAGGGTCGTACTGGTGATCGAGCGAGAGACCAACACGCTGGTCCGATCCTGCTATTAGAGTGAGGCTGACTAGCGCAGACGAAAAGTCATGAGCTCCAAGCTTATTCACACGTGTTGGCAGAGTGCGTCCAGCGGACGCGTCCCCCGCCGAGTCAACTCGGCCAGCGTGATCGAAGGGGATCTGGCGTCCACGCCGGCCAGGTGGGGGAGCCGGTGGCGTCCCCGCCGCTCATCTGGGCGACGATCCGTGGTCCGGCGAGCCGGGAGTTGTCGTAGACGGTCGCGGTGTCGCACTGGAGTATGGCTTCGGCGACAAGGGCCCAAAGCAGGCGGTGCCACTCCCGGATGTTGGCCTCCGGTACCTGGTGGCCGCCGGCTCTCACGCGGTGTTTGACGCGCTCCACGGCGAGGTCCTCGGGGATGGGCAGAACGTGCAGGACCAGGGTGTAGCCGTTGGCGTTGGCGGCGCCAATGAGGTCCAGCTTGGAAGGGTGCGAGAACACTGTCTCGGCGATGAACGGCCTGCCTAGCTCGATGAGCCTCGACCTGGTGTCGGCAGCGACGGCGGCGGCCTCGTAAGCGTGCGACGCGGGATCATCGGGCCACCGTTGCCTGGCGATCTCGTCGGCGTTGACGAAGACGCTTCCGGGAAGCAGTGGCGCCAAGCTCAACTCAACGAAGGTCGACTTGCCGGCGCCGTTGGGTCCGACAACCAGATCGAGTCGGTTCACCGCGCGACGGGGATACCGAGGTGACCGGCGGTCAGCGGTGATCCGACAGGACGACCGAGGTGCCGTCGGGACGATGCTCGACGATTTCTCCGGCGTCGTTCAAGGCGACCGTGGTGACACCGCGCGCCGCGAGCACGTCGCCGTAATAGGTGCGCGCCAGGCTCTCTTCGATCGCCGCGGAGATCTCGGCGTTGAACACCACGCCCTCCTCGACAGAAAGTTCGCTCATCGCGAGCTCGCCGGCGAGCGCGGCTTCGACCCGGCGTCGAGACGCGGTGTGCTGGCTGGACACCGCCCGCCCGACGCGGGCCCAATGGTCGAGTTGCTGCTTAGCGGAGCGGCTCTGGCGGGCACCCTCCGCCGCCGCACTGTCGACCAGGTCGGCGGCAAAACGGGTCACACGATCGGCAACGTCCGACATGACTCCCGTTCCACTTTGTAGCACTCTGTTACAGAGCGTCGCAGAATGCTACTGCCGCGGCAGGATCCTAGCGTCCACCGACACCGCGTCACCGGGGATTACGCACGACCCGACCCTGCGGATCGACAACAAAGCATGTCAGGCTGGATGCCCCGCATGCCGCCGATGATCGCCAAGAAAACCTAGACGCCGTGCGGGGTGAGCTGTTAGGCCATCAGTGCGGTTTCTCGGCAGGACGCATCTCGAGTAATCACATTGTGCCCGCGGTCGGTGTGGGCCAGTGCGGCAGCGGTTTTCGTTGTCCGGGTCGGAGTCGGTCGAGGACCAGTCGCAGTGGTGGCCAGCTGGATCTGCCCCGGCGGGTGACGGCATAGGCGGTCAGCACGACTGTGGGGTTGGACAGCGGGAGGACCTTGACTCCGATGCGGGTGGGCCGGCTGGCGGGCAGCAGTCCCACGCCGTATCCGGCGAGGATGAGGTCTTCGACCAGGTCGAGGCTGTCGATCTGGTGGGCGATGTGGGGGGTGAATCCGGCCAGGGATGCCAGCGTGCGGACGGCGTCTTCGTCGGCGGTGTTGCGGGAGTTGACGATCCAGGGCTGCTCGGCGTATGCGGCGAGGTCTGTGACGTCACCGGAGGTGTTGGCGGGGACGCCCAGCCCCCAGGGGGTGGACCACAACGAGACTGTCTCGAGCACGGTGTCGGGGGAGGCCGGTGCGAGGTCGTAGTCGTAGGTCAGCGCCAGGTCGAGATCGTCGTTGACCAGCAGCCGGAACGCTTCGATCGGTTCGTACTCGCTGATCACGACGTCGACCTGCGGATGGGTGCTGGCCAGTTCGGCGAGGATAGGCAGCAGCGAGACGCGGATCCCGGTGGCGAAGCCGCCGACGCGCAGGGTGCCGGCGGGGTCGGCGTCGGGATTGAGATCGAGTCGTGCGGCGTCGACGGCGGCGAGGATGGTGACCGCGTGCTCGGCCAGCCGTCGCCCGGCCGGGGTGAGCCGTACCCGGCGCCCGTCGGGCTCGATGAGCTGGGCACCGGTCTCTTTGGCCAGCGCGGCGATCTGCTGGGACACCGTCGATGTCGTCAGCCCGAAGGTATCGGCGACGGTGCGCATCGACCCCAGGCGGGACAGCGCCAGCAGCAGACGGAGTCGTCGGGTATCCATCCGACAATCGTTCACTATTTATGAATGGTATGTCCAGGAAAATCGCGTGGACATGAACGGTTGGCATGCAGTTCAATGCCCTCATGAACGGAAGTCCGGCTCGCACGGGTGCATTGATGGCGGTGGCGTCGATGCTGTGTGTCCAGGTCGGGTTGGCGATTGCAGTTGGCCTCATCGACCGCATCGGGGCCGATGGTGCGGCATGGCTCCGGCTGGCGTGGGCCGGGATTCTGCTACTGATCGTCGTCCGTCCGCGACCGTCGGCGTTCACCCGAAAAACGTTCGGTCTCTGCGTGCTACTGGGCGTGGTCACCGCGACGATCACCTTGTTGTTCATGGCAGCTGTGGACCGCATACCGCTCGGCACCGCCAGCGCCCTGGAGTTCCTGGGCCCGCTTGGCGTCGCAGTCGCGCGGGGCCACGGTCGTCGCATGCTGTGGCCGGGGCTGGCCGCCATCGGCGTCGTGCTGCTGACCCAGCCATGGGCCGGCGGCGTCGACCTGGTTGGCGTGCTGTTCGCGCTCGCGGCGGCCGCAGGTTGGGCGCTGTACATCCTGCTCACGCAGCGAATGGGCGACGAGGTCGCGGGAGTCAACGGTCTGGCGGTCACCATGCCCGTTGCCGGCCTCGTCGCCACGGCCGTCGTGGGTCCGTCGGTTTTCGAGCGGATCACGCCGGACCTGATCCTCGTCGGACTCGGGCTGGCGGTACTGCTACCCGTTGTGCCTTTCACTCTGGAGCTGCTGACGCTGCGGCGGCTCACCACGGCCGCGTTCGGGACGTTGATGAGTCTGGAACCGGCGTTCGCCCTGCTCGTCGGCTTCGCACTGCTCCACCAGGTTCCTGACGGGGCGGCCATCGTCGGCATCTGCTTCGTCGTCGCCGCGGGGATCGGTGCCGCCCGAACCGGCGCGCGCTCCTCGCCGGTGCCTGCCGAGGTCGGCTGACCAGGGCAACACCGCGCCACGGCTAAGCTGGTAGGACGCTCTCGCCACAAGGAGATTCAGTGAGACCTGCACCAGGACGAGGAATTTTCGGAACATCGATCGTGCCGACCGTGAACGGTGCCGTGGCCAAGCTGATCGATGCACCACTCGTGGGCCCGCTGGTCCGCCACAACATGGTGATGATCAGCTACGTCGGCAGACGCTCGGGTAAGACCATCACCACCCCGGTCGGCTATCGACGCCAAGGCGATGTCATCACCATCGGAGTCCAGATGCCGGACGCCAAGACCTGGTGGCGCAACTTCCTCGGCGACGGTAGCCCAATGACATTGCACCTCAACGGCGGAGACCGCACCGGACGCGCCGTGGCCGAGCGTGACAGTAAGGGGCGCGTGGCTGTCACGGTCACACTCGACCCCGTGACCGCTTAACGGCTGTCGTCTCGCCAGCCGATCATTTCCTTCAGTTCGGAGAAGTCGTAGCCGTCACTGGTCGGGTGAATTTCGGCGGTGAAGAAGGTGACTCCCTCGGCGACGAACGCGTCAGCGTTCTCGCGGTCGGTCCACGCCATCGCGCGCACGATCTGAGTCTCGTCGCGCCCGGCATCGTCGGCGAGTCGCCGGACGATGTCGTTCTTGCGACGGAACTCCTCGACATTTTCGAAGCTGTGCCAGATGTCCGCGTGCCGGGCGACGGCGGGCAGCGTCCGGCGCTCGCCACCACCGCCGATGAGGATCGGAATCTTGCGCACCGGTGGCGGAATCAGTTTCGAAAGCCGGTTCTCGACGCGGGCCAGCCCCTCGTCGAACAGATCCATCCGCGACTTGACCGTCCCGTAGTCGTATCCGTAGACGGTGTAGTCCTTTTCGTACCAGCCGGCGCCGAGGCCGAGGATCAACCGTCCGCCACTGATGTGGTCCACGGTACGGGCCATATCGGCGAGGAGGTCTGGGTTGCGGTAGCCGATCCCCGTGACCAGAAGACCGATCTCGGCCCGGCTGGTGATCTCGGCCCACGAGGCCAGCGCCGTCCAGCCTTCGAAGTTGGTGACGTCGGGCTGCACCGCGTGCAGTCGCGGTGCGCCGTCGACGATGCCTTCGAGTGCCGGCCGGTGGAAGTGGTCGTAGCCGAATATGACATCGGCGCCGATCTGTTCGGCTTCCAGCACGGACTCGCGCCAGCTGCGATAGTCGGGTGCTCCGCCAGGCCAGAGCTGGATACCGATGCGGATGGGCTGGGTCATGGTGTCTCCTGGTCGTCGATACAGACGTCTGTCGCATACGACAACACCCATGGGTTCGAATTATTTCGTACCTAAGCAGGGAACAATCAGCCCCGGCAGTGCTCGACCTTCGAGTTCCCGGTGGCCAAGTCGACGATGACCCACCACTTCAACGTGTTACGCGATCGGGTCTGATCAGCGTCGTCGACTACGCCAATCGGTGCGAGGTCGCGTTGCGACGACATCGACGGACGCTTTCCCGGACTGCTGCGCCTCGTCGCCGACCCGGCGGCGGGGAAGTAGCCGGCCGGCCTCAGACGTCGATCCGCTTGCGCCGGTAAAACGTTCCCACCCCGAGAAGGATCAGGCTCACTACCAGGATCGCTGTGGCGAGCACGTTGATCTGCGGTGGCACTGCGGCTTTCACCGCGGCGTTCACATATAGCGGGTAGGTCACAGTCGAACCGCTGACGAAGTAGGTGATGATGAAGTCGTCGAGCGATAAGGCAAAGGACAGCATAGCGGCCGCGATGATCCCGGGAACGATCAGAGGCAGCGTGACACGGAAGAACGTGCGGCTGGGACTCGCGCCGAGGTCCATGGACGCATCTTCCAGCGTCCAGTCGAACCCACGGAGGCGCGCCCGAACGGTCATCGCGATGAAGCTGATCTGGAACGCGATGTGAGCGATCAGGATGGTCGTATAACCCGTCTCCCACCCCAGGTCGAGGAACAGGGTCAGCAGCGACGCACCCATCACCACCTCGGGCGCGGTCAGCGGCAGAATGAGGAAGGTGTCGACCGCTTTGCTGCCCCGGAATCGTTGGCGCACAAGGGCGATGGCGACCAGTGTGCCGAGCACGAGCGCGATGGCGGTGGAGACGGCAGCGACGTTAATGCTCAACTTCAGCGCGTTGGTCAGGGCCGGGTACTTGAACGGGTCGGCCCAATTGTCGAGGGTGAATCCCTTCCATGTGTAGTTGAACTTGCCGGCGGGCTTGTTGAACGAGAACAGGATGATCACGAAGATCGGCAGGAAGAGATAGAGCAGCACCAAGGCGGCGATGATTCGCAGCACCAGGTCGCCCGGCTTGAACTTGCCCCGGTCGCGTTTGGCCTTGACCGGTTCCTTCTGCTCGATGGCGTCGGCCAGCAATGGCCCTGCCGGCATCGTCATACCAGGTCCTCCGTGCCTAGTGCCCTGGTGTACAACAGCACGCCGGCAAGGATGATGGCCATCAGCACGAAGCTGAGCGCGGCCGCGGCCGGGTAGTCCTTGACCACAAGGAACTGCTTCTGGATGACGTTGCCGATCATCGTGGTCTGCGTGCTACCCAGATAATCGGCATTGATGAAGTCGCCGGCGGCGGGGATGAACACCAGAAGGCTGCCGGCCAGCACACCGGGCATCGAAAGGGGCAGGATCACCTTGCCGAAGCTCCGCCTGTTGGACGAGTACAGGTCCCTCGAGGCTTCGATGAGGCGAGGATCGATCTTCTCCAGACTCACGTACAACGGCAGGATCATGAAGATGATCCAGTTGTAGATGAGGCCACCCATCACGGCCCAACTCGTCGAGAGCAACCGCCCCTCGCTGGGTAGCAGTCCGATCGAGCCGAGCACGCTCACCACGAAGCCGTCGTCGGCAAGGATCGTTTTCCACGCCAACGTGCGAATCAGGAACGTCACGAAGAAGGGCAGGATGACGAGACCGAGTATCAGATTCTTGTAGCGGCCCGCCTTGAAGGCGATGACGTAGGCGAGCGGGTAGGCCAGCAGCAGGCACACCACCGTGGCCACAAGCGCATATGTGAACGACCGCAGGATTTGATCCTCGTACTGACTGAACGCGTCGACGTAGTTGCCGAAGTCCCACGAGAACGTCAGCGTCGGCAGGAACACTGAGCCGCCCGTCGACGACAGCGAGGTGCGGATCAGCGACCAGAACGGCACCACGAAGAACACGGCGAGGTAGGCGAGGGCAGGCAGGATCATCAAATACGGAGCGATCTTGCTCCGCTGACGACTACTGCTTGCCACTCCGGCCATTGGTCAGCCGCCGGTGACCGCGGCGTAGGCGGTGTTGAATTGCTGGGTTTGTTCGTCGGTGAGCGCCGGCCACGACTTCAGGTTGTCGAGGGTCGACTTCGGGGGGTTGATCAGCGGGTCGGAGGCCAGTTTGGGATCGATCTTGTTGAGCTCGTCGGTCATGTCCGAGAGCACCGGCACGTACTGGGTGTGCGCTACCAGCTTGGCGTAGGTGGGCCGGTCATAAACGTAGTTGATCCACGCCTCGGCGGCCTTCTGGTTCTGGGTGGTGTAAGGGATCGCCATATTGTCCACGAACGTCGTGCCGCCGGACTGCGGTACCACGAACTTGAGGTCCGGGTTGTCGGCCTGCAGTTGTACGACGTCACCCGAGTACGCCTGCGCGATCACGACGTTGCCGGCCGCCAGGTCGTCGGCATAGTCGTTGCCAGTGAAGCGGCGGATCTGGCCCTTGTCCTTCTGCTCCTTCACCAGGTCGACCGCCTTCTGCACCGTTTCGGTCGTGGGATTTTCCGGCGAGTTGCCCTGCGACAGCATGATCATGCCGAGGCCGTCCTGCGCGTCGGAGAACAGGCTGACCTTGCCTTTGTAGGCCGGATCCCACATGTCCTCGATGTTGGTGATGTCACGGCCGGTTACGGCCTTGTTGTAGGCCAGGCCAACCATCCCCGACATATACGGTGCGGTGTACTTGCGGCCCGGATCGACGCTCGCCTCGAGGAGATCCGGGCGGATGTTCTTCTTATTCGGCACCCCGCTGTCGCTGATCTCGTTGAGCCAACCGAGGTTTTTGATGCGGACGGCCATGAAGGTGGTGGGCACCACCAGGTCGGCGCCGATGTCCTGTTTACGTGAGAGCGGTTCTTTTACCTTGGCGAACCATTCCTCGTTGTCGTTGAAGTCTTCCTTGTAGTCCACGGTGATGCCGGAAGCCTTCTGAAAGCCGGCCACGAACCCGTCGGCCATATAGAGCGGCCAGTTCGAGATGCGCAGTTTGCCGCTCGCCGGGCCGGTGTCCTGCGCCGTGGCGGAACTGGAACCGCTCGTGCCGCTGTTGGATCCGCACGCGGCGAGGAACGACCCACCGAGCGCCAGCGCTCCGGCCGCGGCAGCGCCACCGGCGATGAAGCGCCGACGGCTGGGCTGGGAAGCCGCGAGTCGGGACAGGATCCGAGGGTCGATCTCGTTCGCCATTGCGGGGCCTTTCGTCGTGCCGGGGGAGAGGGAGGAGGGAAGCGGAACGAGTCAGGAATCGTCGAGCATCTCCTCGAGGTCCTCGGTGGTCGGAATGTCGGCCGCGGGAAGCACAAGCGAAGCGTCGGGCGCCCAGCAGACGTGCACCTCGTCGCCGGGTCGCAGAAGCGGAAGGTCCTGTTCCGGGCCGATATGGGCGAGGATGGGCGACTCGTCAGGCGCCGTGAGCGACAGCCGGACGACCGGTCCCTGGAACGTGAGGTCGGTGACGGTTGCCTTCACGGCCGCGATGTCGCCCGTCGGCTGTTCCATCGAGACGCGCACCCGTTCCGGTCGGACCATGAGTGTGGCCTGCCCACCCGGTTCGATGGCCGTGTCACCGGGTCGGGCCCGCAGCGTGGTCCCGAGTACGGACAGTTCGGCGAGGCCGCCGTCGAGGCGGTTCTGTCTGCCTGGCCAGAGATTGGCCTGCCCGATGAAACTAGCCACGAAGACGGTCGACGGCCGGTCATAGATCTCGCTGGGGGTGCCGATCTGTTCGACGTCGCCGGCGTTCATGACGGCGATCCGGTCGCTCATCGTCAGCGCTTCCTCTTGGTCGTGAGTCACGTAGACGAAGGTGATCCCGACTTCCCGTTGGATGCGCTTCAGCTCGAATTGCATGACCTGGCGAAGCTTGAGGTCGAGGGCACCGAGCGGCTCGTCGAGGAGCAGCGCGCTCGGGTAGTTCACCAGCGCGCGGGCCAACGCCACGCGCTGCTGCTGACCTCCGGACAGTTGGGCCGGCTTGCGCTTGGCGAAATCGGTGAGTCGAACGATCTCGAGCAGCTCGTTGACTCGGCGCCGTACCTCGGCCTTGTCGACCTTGAGGCTGCGGGGACC
>JAOPWF010000807.1 GCA_025965815.1 Mycobacterium sp. | reverse complement strand
CGGCGCGGCCGCAGGGCGTGGCGCCCGCGCCGGCTGGTTGATGCTCGCCAGGGGCGCCGGGTCCACGGCACGGTCGGTCGGTCGGGCCCGCGAGATCGAACCCGGGCACCGTCGCGACGGCATCGCGCTGGCGCTGCTGGGAATCGCCGTCGTCGTCGCCGCCAGTTCGTGGTTTCACGCCGCCCGTCCGGTGGGGCAGTGGATCGACATGGCGCTGCAGGTGCTGGTCGGGTCCGCGGTGGTACTGGTGCCGATCCTCCTAATTGCCGTCGCGGTGTTCCTGATGCGGACGAAGCCGAACCCCGACGCCCGCCCCAGGCTGATCCTGGGCTCGGCGCTGATCGGGCTGCCCGCACTCGGGCTGTGGCACCTGTGGTCGGGCTCACCGGCGACTCCGGACGGCCGCGAACACGGCGCCGGGTTCGTCGGATTCGCGATCGGCGGCCCGTTGTCGGACGGGCTAACGGAATGGATCGCCGCGCCACTGCTGTTCATCGGCGTGCTGTTCGGCCTGCTGCTGGTGACCGGGACGACCATCCGCGAGGTGCCCGCCACCGTCCGGGCCATGTTCGGCACCCGGATGTTCGGCCGCAGCGACGACTACTACGACGAATACGACGACGACGAGCAGCCGGACGACTACGCGGAGGACTTCTCCGACGGCTACTACGACGATCCGGCGGGCTACCGCGACGACGAGGCACAGGCGTGGCCGTCCGGGCTGTCGTCGGGAACGCCCTATGACAACTACCCACTCGACCCGGAGGTAGCGGCGGACGCGCCCACCGTTCCGGAGCCCACCACGCGCACCCGGCGGCGCGCCACCAAGCCGGCCGCCCCGGCCGCCGCAGAGCAGCTGCAACTCGAGGCCGCGGTCGTGGACCGCGTCGTGGAAGGCCCGTACACGCTGCCGTCGCTGGACCTGCTCGTCGCCGGCGAACCGCCCAAGCGGCGCAGCTCGGCCAACGACAAGATGGTCGAGGTCATCACGTCGGTGTTGCAGCAGTTCAAGGTGGACGCCGCTGTCACCGGCTGCACCCGCGGCCCGACCGTCACCCGCTACGAGGTCGAGCTGGGGCCGGGCGTGAAGGTCGAGAAGATCACCGCGCTGCAGAAGAACATCGCCTACGCGGTGGCCACCGAGAGCGTGCGGATGCTGGCGCCGATTCCCGGCAAGTCCGCGGTTGGCATCGAGGTGCCCAACACCGACCGCGAAATGGTGCGACTGGCCGATGTGCTCACGGCGTCGTCGACCCGTCGCGACCACCACCCCCTGGTGATCGGTCTGGGCAAGGACATCGAGGGCCAGTACATCTCGGCGAACCTGGCCAAGATGCCGCACCTGCTGGTGGCCGGATCCACCGGCTCGGGCAAGTCCAGCTTCGTGAACTCCATGCTGGTCTCGCTGCTGGCCCGGGCCACCCCCGAGGAGGTCAGGATGATCCTGATCGACCCGAAGATGGTGGAACTCACGCCGTATGAAGGCATTCCCCACCTCATCACACCCATCGTCACGCAGCCCAAGAAGGCGGCCGCGGCGCTGGCGTGGCTGGTCGAGGAGATGGAGCAGCGCTACCAGGACATGCAGGCCAACCGGGTGCGCCACATCGACGACTTCAACACCAAGGTGCGCTCAGGCGAGATAACCGCGCCGCTCGGCAGTGAACGCGTCTACAAGCCCTATCCCTACATCGTCGCGATTGTCGACGAACTCGCGGACCTCATGATGACGGCGCCCCGCGACGTCGAGGACGCGATCGTGCGGATCACCCAGAAGGCGCGCGCCGCCGGCATTCACCTGGTGCTGGCCACCCAGCGGCCGTCGGTCGACGTGGTCACCGGCCTGATCAAGACCAACGTGCCGTCCCGGCTGGCGTTCGCCACCTCGTCGCTGACAGACAGCCGGGTGATCCTGGACCAGCAGGGCGCGGAGAAGCTGATCGGCATGGGCGACGGATTGTTCCTGCCGATGGGCGCCAACAAGGCGATCCGGCTGCAGGGCGCCTACATCACCGACGAGGAGATCCATGCCGTCGTCTCGGCCACCAAGGAGCAGGCCGAGCCCGAGTACACCGAGGGCGTCACGACGGCTAAGCCGACCGGAGAGCGCACCGACGTCGACCCCGACATCGGCGACGACATGGACGTCTTCCTGCAGGCCGTCGAGCTGGTGGTGTCCAGCCAGTTCGGCTCCACCTCGATGCTGCAGCGCAAACTGCGGGTCGGCTTCGCCAAGGCCGGCCGGTTGATGGATTTGATGGAGACTCGCGGCATCGTCGGCCCCAGCGAGGGATCCAAGGCGCGCGAGGTGCTGGTCAAGCCCGACGAGTTGGCGGTGACGCTGGCGTCCATCCGCGGCGGCGATGCCGGCGACTCCGAAGACTGACCGGAGGAATGACTCAGAGCACCAACAACATTCGAGAGTTCCCCAAGATGTTGGGTTTGACGTAGCTCAGATCGAGGAACTCGGCCACGCCGATGTCGTAGGAGCGGCGCATCTCCTCGTAGACCTCCGCGGTCACCGGCGTTCCCTCGATCTCGGTGAACCCGTGCCTGCCGAAGAACTCCGTCTCGAAGGTCAGCACAAAGAGGCGCTGCAGCTGTAGGTCGCGGGCCACCTCCAGCAACCGGTCCACGACGGCGTGCCCCACGCCGTGGCCCTTGACCCTCGGATCGACCGCCACGGTGCGCATCTCGCCGAGGTCGGCCCACAGCACGTGCAGCGCCCCGCAGCCGATCACTTCGCCGTCGCGCTCGGCGACCCAGAATTCCTGGACGGCTTCGTAAAGGGTGACGAGGTTCTTCTCCAGCAGGATCCGCCCGGCGTAGGTGTCCACCAGCCGTTTGATGGCCGGGACATCGGACGTCCGTGCACGACGGACCGACAGCCCTTCGACCTCCCGGCCGACCCGCTGACCGCCCGCTGCGCTCACACGTGCACAGTATCGGCTCGAGCAACCGATATTCTGTTGCGGTGTCGGGCCAACCTCATGTCGATCCGGTGGTTCCGCGCGTCCGGGTAGCCAATATCGCGAATCTGCTCACCCTGGTGCGGCTCTTGTTGGTCCCGGTGTTCCTGGTCGCTCTGTTTGTCGGCGACGGTCATGAAACACATTGGCGCATAGTCGCTTTCACGATTTTCGCGGTCGCGGTGATTACCGACCGGTTCGACGGGGCGTTGGCCCGCAGCTACGGGATCGAGACGGATTTCGGCAAGCTGGCCGATCCGATAGCGGACAAGGCGCTGATCGGCGCCGCGCTGATCGGGCTGTCGATGCTGGGAGACCTGCCGTGGTGGGTGACCATTCTGATCCTGGTCCGTGAGGTCGGCGTCACCGTCTTGCGTTTCGCGGTGCTCAGCCGCGGGGTCATCCCGGCCAGCCGCGGCGGCAAACTCAAGACACTGGTGCAGGCGGTGGCGATCGGGTTGTTAGTGCTTCCGCTGTCCGGCCCGTGGCTGGCCGCTGCCTGGGTGGTGATGGCGGTCGCGATCGTGCTGACGGTGCTGACCGGGGTGGACTACGTCGTGTCGGCGATCAGGGATTCCCGTGGACGACCCGCTGGTCACTGACGACGCCCGCAGCCTCGTCGCGGACTTGACGGTGCGCCGCCAGACGGTCGCCACCGCCGAGTCGTTGACCGCGGGGTTGCTGGCCGCGACGCTGGCCGGTGTCCCCGGAGCCAGCGTCGTGCTACGCGGCGGGCTGGTCACCTACACCGAGGACACCAAGATCGCGCTCGCCGGCGTTGCGCCGCAGCTGCTCGACGCCGTCGGACCGGTGGCGGCACCCACCGCCAGGGCGCTGGCCGTCGGCGCCCGGCAGCGCTGCGCCGCCACCTGGGGCGTCGGCCTCACCGGGGTAGCGGGGCCCGACCCGCACGCCGGGCACCCGGTAGGGACGGTATTCCTGGGGCTGGCCGGCCCGATGGACGTCGGGGTGGTGGAACTGCAGCTCAGCGGCTCGCGCTGGGATATCCGGCGCTCGGCGGTCAACGAGGCGATCGTGCGGCTGCGCGCGCTGGTCGAGGGCCAGTGAAACTGGGCGATTTCTCCTCGCCGATGCGGGAACCAACCGACCCGCCGCAGGCGTTCTTTTAGGTAGCTAAGCCAACCTGATGAAGGAGAGCACGATGGCGGCATTGCTGCGCGAGGTGATTGGCGACGTTCTGCGTCGTGCTCGCACGACCCAGGGCCGCACTCTGCGCGAGGTATCCGATTCCGCGCGCGTCAGCCTCGGCTACCTCTCGGAGGTCGAGCGCGGGCGCAAGGAAGCGTCGAGTGAACTGCTCGGCGCCATCTGCGGCGCCCTGGACGTCCCGTTGTCGAGCGTGCTGTCCGACGCGGGCGAGCGGATGGCCCGCCGGGAACGCGCCGCCACCCTAGTACCTGTCGGACACGAGACCGCCGGTTCCACCAATATCGATGTCACCACCAAGGTCGTCATTCCTCAGGTGATGTCGATGGCGGTCGCCTGACCGGCCGATCCGTCCACCGGAAAGCGCCCGCAGGGGTGTGGCGACCTGCGTCGACCCGATAAATTGGGCAGAACCGATAAGTTGGGCCAGTAGATCGGGCGCTTGCGCCCATCCCGGGACCGGCAGACAACGAAGCGAAGGCGGAGCGAACTCATGGCCAATCCGTTCGTCAAGGCGTGGAAGTACCTCACGGCCCTGTTCAACTCGAAGATTGACGAGCACGCGGATCCCAAGATTCAGATCCAGCAGGCCATCGAGGACGCTCAGCGCACCCACCAGGCGCTGACCCAGCAGGCGGCCCAGGTCATCGGCAATCAGCGCCAGCTCGAGATGCGGCTGAACCGCCAGCTCGCCGACATCGAGAAGCTACAGGTCAATGTCCGCCAGGCGGTCACCCTCGCCGATCAGGCGACCGCCGCCGGCGACGCCGCTAAGGCGACCGAGTACAACAACGCCGCCGAGGCGTTCGCCGCGCAGCTGGTCACCTCCGAGCAGAGCGTCGAGGATCTCAAGGGCCTGCACGACCAGGCGCTGCAGGCCGCGGGGCAGGCCAAGAAGGCCGTCGAACAGAACGCGATGATGCTGCAGCAGAAGATCGCCGAGCGCACCAAGCTGCTCAGCCAGCTGGAGCAGGCGAAGATGCAGGAGCAGGTCAGCGCCTCGTTGCGGTCGATGAGTGACCTTGCCGCACCCGGCAACACGCCCAGCCTCGACGAGGTGCGCGACAAGATCGAGCGCCGCTACGCCAATGCGCTCGGATCGGCTGAGCTCGCGCAGAACTCGGTGCAGGGCCGCATGCTCGAGGTCCAGCAGGCCAGCGTGCAGATGGCCGGACATTCCCGGCTGGAGCAGATCCGCGCCTCGATGCGCGGTGACGCGCTGCCCGCGGGTGGCGCCACCAGTCCCGCCGCTCCCGCCACCAATCCCGCTCCGGCCACGCCGGAGAATCCGCTCAGCCAGTAGCACTTTGGAGATGGCATGGCGCTGACACCGGGTTCACGTATGACAAGGCAGGAACGCTGGCGCTCGCTGTTGCAACGCGGAATCGACACCGCCAGCGAGTATTCCGCGGTCGTTGCCCAGACGCTCAGTGCCGCCGCCGATCCACGGGCGCGGATGTTGCGTCAGCGACGGTGGGCGTTCCGGGGCGCAGTGTTCTTCGGCTTCTCCTGTGCATTCTGGGTCGTGGTGACCGCGGTGATGGCGTCTTGGAACACGCCGGCGTGGGCGCTGATCATCCCTGGCGTGATCGCGGCCGGTGCGGTCTTCCCGGCCACCCTGCTGTTCCTGCGCTGGCGATACCTGAAGCGCTCGCCGTTGCCGGACCCGCGGCCGCGTAACAGTCGTCGGCTGCCGCCACCCGGGTCGGCGGCGCGGCCACCGATGTCGGCGCTGGCCGCCTCCGAGCGTGGGCTCTTCTCGCTGTTGGGGGTGATGGAGCGCGGCAACCTGCTGCCCGCCGACGAGATCCGCGGACTGACCGCGGCGGCCAACCAGACGGCCGCCACCATGACCGCGACGGCGACCGAGGTGGTCTCGATGGAGCGGACGGTGAACTTCACCCCGCACTCGCGAGCGCACCTGCAACCCACCATCGACGCGTTCACCGCGCAGTTGCACAACGGTGCCCGGCAGTACAACGAAATGGTCACCGCCGCAGCACAACTGGTGTCGTCGGCGAACACCGGGTCGATGTCGAGCTCACCGATGTCGCGGCAGCGTTACCGCGACGAACTGGTGCACGCCACCGATCGCCTGGTCGGCTGGGCGCAGGCGTTCGACGAGCTCGGCCACCTGCGCCGGGCGTAACCGCTACAGCGTCGGGCGCAGCGCCGGGACGACGGTGCCTGCGAGCCCGCGCACGGTCGCCTTGAGCATGTCGAACATGTCGAAATAGTCCCGCCACAGCGTGACGCGGCCGCCTCGTACCTCGAAGACGCCGCACACCCAGAACTGCAGGCGCACCGGGCCGAGGATCAGCACATCGGTGCGCTCGTTCATCACCGTGGCACCGCTGGCCGCGGTGCGGTGGATCTTCACGTCGAACCCGAGACCAGATCGGGTCAACGGCCGGAACAGTGTGATCGTGCGACGGGCGCCGCGGATGGTCGGGAAGCCGACGTTCTGATACACCAGATTGTCGTCCAGCAGCGTCCCCGCGGTGTCTAAGTCGGACTCCCGCAAGGCGTTCAGGAATGCCGTTACCGTGCGGATGTTGTCGGTTTCGGTGCTCGTGTCGGCTGTCTGCTCGGAGGTCATGGTCGTCAGCCTAGTTCTGCGACGCTGTGGCAGGGTAGGGCCAATGCGCGTCGCTGTGGTCGCCGGACCGGACCCGGGGCACGCGTTTCCGGCCATTGCGCTGTGCCGCCGGTTTGCCGCTGCCGGTGACGCGCCGACGCTGTTCACCGGCACCGAGTGGCTGGACACCGCCCGTGCGGTGGGCATCGACGCGGCCGAACTCGACGGACTGGACCCCACCGAACTCGACGACGACACCGACGCCGGGGCCAAGATCCACCAGCGCGCCGCGCGGATGGCGGTGCTCAACACCCCGGCGCTGCGCGAGCTCGCGCCCGACCTGGTGGTTTCCGATGTGATCACCGCCTGCGGCGGGCTGGCCGCCGAGCTGCTCGGCCTGCCGTGGATCGAACTCAACCCGCACCCGTTGTACCGGCCGTCGAAGGGTCTGCCCCCGCTGGGCAGTGGGCTGGCACCCGGGGTCGGAATCCGCGGCCGGCTCCGCGACACGGTCATGCGTGCGCTGACCGACCGGTCCTGGCGGGCCGGCCTGCGACAGCGCTCGGCGGTCCGGGTCGACATCGGCCTGCCGGCCGTGGACCCCGGCCCGCTGCGCCGTCTGATCGCCACGCTGCCCGCGCTGGAGGTGCCCCGGCCGGACTGGCCGGCCGAGGCGGTCGTGGTGGGACCGCTG
>JAOPWF010000784.1 GCA_025965815.1 Mycobacterium sp. | reverse complement strand
GATCGCGGTTCAACTCGCCCGACGCGCCGGGGCCACGGTCCTCGGCATCGCCGGGCCGTCCAACGATGCCTGGCTCGCCGACCATGGCGCGGTCCCGGTCAACTATGGTGACGACCTGCCGGCCCGGTTGCGCGCCGCAGCACCGTCCGGGCAAATCGACGCGCTGCTGGATTTCTTCGGTGGTGGATATGTCGCGATGGCGGTCGAGGACCTCAAAGTGCCGCGCGAGAGGGTCGACACCATCGCCGATTTCGCTGCCGTGGAGCGGTTCGGGGTCCAGTCGGCAGGCGGTGCGGATGCCGCGACCGCCGCGGTGGTCGCCGAGGTGGCCGACCTCGTCGCACGGGGTGAGCTGGACGTGCCGATCGCCGGGGTCTTCGCCCTCGACGATGTGCGGGATGCGTACCGGGAGCTCGAACTGCGCCACGCCCGCGGCAAGTTGGTGCTGCGACCATGAGCGACGGAGGCATCAGATCCGCCCTACTCGGTGAACACACCGGGATTCAACTGTGCTGCAATCAGAGACGAATACGAGGCAGTTATGACTGATGTGAAAATTGGGATTATCGTCGGCAGCACGCGGCCGGGCCGTCACGCCAGGGCGGTCGCCGATTGGGTGCTCGGGCGGACTTCGGGGCGGCCCGGTGCACGCTATGAGATCATCGATCTCGCCGACTACCCGCTTCCCCACCTCGACGAGCCGATGCCACCGTCATACGGTCAGTACCAGCACGACCACACCAAGGCGTGGGCGGCCACTATCGGTGGGTACGACGGTTTCATCTTTGTCACTCCCGAGTACAACCACTCGACGTCCGGGGTGCTCAAGAACGCCATCGACTACCTCTACGCCGAATGGAACAACAAGGCGGCCGCCTTCGTCGCCTACGGTTCCCTCGGCGGCGCGCGCGCGATTGAGCATGTGCGCGCGGTGTGTGGCGAACTGCAGATTGCCACGGTCCGCCAGCAGCTGTCGTTCTCGTTGTTCAGCGACTTCGAGAACTTCGCCGCGTTCACCCCGGCAGCGCTGCACAACGACGCCGCCATCGCCCTGTTCGACCAGCTTGAAAGTTGGGCCGGCGCGTTGAAGCCGCTGCGCGGCTGATGGGGCACCGTCCGGCGGATTCCACCGGCAGGCAGCGGACACTGGCCGCTATCGCCTGGCCGACAAGGTGGTTTCGCGCATGGGTTATGGCGCGATGCAGCTGTCCGGAGATGGCGTCTTCGGCCCGCCCCGGGATCGTGACGAGGCCGTTGCTGTCCTGCGCGCCGCGGTGGACGCCGGTGTCGATCACATCGACACCGCGCAGACCTACGGAGCCGGTGGTGTCAACGAACTGATCCGCGAGGCCCTTCACCCGTATCCCGACGGGCTGGCATTGGTGAGCAAGGTGGCGGCCAGGCGCGACGAGGCCGGCGCGCTATTGGCTAAGGACGATCCCGACCAGCTGCGCGCCGACATCGACGAGAACCTGACGACCCTGGGTGTGGAGCAGCTGACGGCGGTCAACCTGCGCGTGATGGACAACGATGTGCCCGACGCGCGTTTCGTTGACCAACTCGGCGCACTGGTGAGAGCGCGAGACGAGGGACTGATCGGTGGGATCGGGATCAGTAATGTCACCCGCGGCCACCTTCTGCGAGCGCTGGAAGTTACCGAAATCGTCTGCGTGCAGAACTTTTCAACCTCGCCGACCGCAACAGCCTGCCCATTGTCAACGAGTGCACGGTACGCAACATCGCTCTCGTGCCGTTCTGCCCGCTGGGTTATCCGCGAGCACAGCGTGAGGCGATCCTGACCAACCCGGCCGTCGCCGCCGTCGCCGCCCGTCACGATGCCACCGCACCAGAGGTCGCACTCGCGTGGCTGCTGGCCCTGGCCCCCAACGTGCTGCTCATCCCGGGAACCCGCACCTGTACACATCTTGCCGAGAACCTCCGCGCCTGCGGGTTGTGGTTGGAAGACCGCGACATCGCCAGCCTCGATGCGGCGTTTCTGTAGCCGCAGTGACAGTTCAGAACATGCGAGAAACGGGGAGAATCCGGTGGCTGATCGATGGATGATGCGTGGTACGGAGTTCACGAATTGCAACTGCGCTTGGGGCTGCCCGTGCCAGTTCGGTGCGAAGACAACCTATGGGCACTGCGAGACGGTGATGTGTGGCCACGTCGAGGAGGGAAACTTCAACGACACGAATCTCGACGGCCTGAACTGGGCGGTCCTCATGTACTGGCCGGGCGAGGTCGCCGAGGGCAACGGCACGCAGCAGGTCATCATCGGCGAACGGGCGGATCCTGCTCAGCGAGAAGGACTGCGGAAGATCCTTCATGGCGAGTCGACTGCCCCCGGAGCTACGCATTTCTTCGTGTACAACAGCACGATGTCGACCGTGCTGGACACGCTGTACGCGCCCATCGAACTGTCGATCGATGTTGATCAGCGATTGGCCAGCCTCAAGATTGAAGGGCTGGTCGAGTCGCGCGGGACTCCGATCATCAGTCCTTACACCGGCGTGCCGACCCGGTCACGCATCAACATGCCGGATGGGATCCACTACATCTTTGCCGAGATGGGCAACGGCAATACCACAGCCCGGGCGGGCGTCGAGCTCGACCTGACGGATAGTTATGGCCAGTTCAACGTTCTGCACGTGAACCAGGACGGAATGATCCGCTGACCACGTCGTGGGTCTGGCGTCGCCGAGACCGCCTGGCCGTGTTGGCCGGTCTGGGCGGCATCACCCTCGCAGCCTGGGCTTACGTCGTGGTAGCAGCGCGCCCGATGGCGAGCGGGTCAGCGGGCATGATGGATCATTCGATGGCGCCGATGATGGACACAATGACCAAGGTGCAGCCGTGGACGGCAACCGAGTTCGGCCTGAGACTGGCGATGT
>JAOPWF010000707.1 GCA_025965815.1 Mycobacterium sp. | reverse complement strand
ATGTGCGAGACAACCTGGTCATTCTCTTTGACCCCGTACTTCTTCGGCATTCGTCTCTCTCGGCCTCGCCTGCGGGGAAAGTTTCTCACGGCGCCGTGGAAATCAGGCGCGGATGAGCTTCTGACCTTGTCGACAATTTTCTTCCGGAACCAGCCGGCCGAGACCGACAGTCTCGTTACTCTCGGAAGAACCACAGCGGAGTGGCCGGTGCTCACATGACGACGATCGAACTACCCGGGACCTGCTACGACGAGGCACCCATTCGCGAGGGTCGCGCGGCGGTGATGGAGTACCTGCGGCTGAGGTCGCCGACCGACTAGCCGCGGCGGCTGTCGCGCCAGCGGCAGAGCGCCTCCGCGGCGGTCAGGTCGTAGTCGGGGCCGTTGACACCGACGGTCAGCAGCGTGACACCGAGGGCCGCCAGCGCATCGGCGTCGGCCAACAGCGCCTCGGCGCCCTTGCCGTCGTTGACGCCGGCGGACCGTTCGATCGTCTCCGGATCCCGGCCGACGTCGGCGCAGTGCCGCGCAAGGGTCTCGGCTTTGGCGGGGTAGGTCTCGCTGGTGGTGAAGCCATGCCACATATCGCCGTGTTCGGCCACCAGTCGCAGCGTCTTGCGCTCACCCTGACCGCCGATCAGGACCGGAATGTCGCGCGTCGGTGTGGGATTGAGCTTGGCCAGCCGTAATTTGATCCGGGGCAGCGCCGCAGCCAGGTCGTCCAGCCGGCTGCCGACGGTGCCGAACTCGTAGCCGTACTCGTCGTAATCCTTTTCTTTCCAACCCGACCCGATACCGAGGATCAGCCGACCACCGGAGATGTGATCCACCGTGCGTGCCATGTCGGCAAGCAACTCCGGATTGCGGTACGAGTTGCAGGTCACCAGCGCACCGATCGCGATCCGCGACGTCTGCTCTGCCCACGCGCCGAGCATCGTCCAGCATTCGAAGTGCGGACCGTCGGGGTCGCCGTAGAGCGGGAAGAAATGATCCCAGTTGAATGCCACGTCGACGCCGATGTCTTCACAGCGGCGGACGGCATCTCGGATATTGCCGTAGTCGGACGCGTGCTGTGGTTGCAGTTGCACGCCGATTCTGAGGGGAAAGGTCACGTGCTCACCGTAACTCCGCCGCGGACCTAGGCCTAGGCGCCGATCTGCCCATCGGACCGCCACACCGCGACGACGGCAGGCCGCGCCGGCGAGTTGTCACCGTCGGGCCAGTGCGAGAGCGGTTTGTCCAGGCTGTAGTCGTCGCCCTCGCCCGGATGCTGCACACACACTGTGACGAGGTCGTCGGTGATCACCGGTCCGCATGTCTCAGCGCCGACCGGCACGGTCAGAAACTGCCGCGTCTCACCACGGTTCGGTCCGTCAAGGGCGACGGCGAACAACCCGTCGTTGGAGTCCAGCGCGTTGCCGTCGGTAGCGATCCACATGTTGCCGTGGCTGTCGAAAGCCACGTTGTCGGGACAGGAGATCGGACTCACCTTGGTCTTGTCGAACCCGCCGAAATACGTGTCGGCAGCGGCAGGATCGCCACACACCATCAGCAGGTCCCAGGAGAATGCCGTTCCGGCGTGGTCGTCGGTGATCTCCAGAATCTGGCCGTTCTTGTTCTCGTTGCGCGGGTTGGCCGCGTCGGCGACGGGCTTGCCAGGCTTGCCGCGGTCGGCGTTGTTGGTCAGGGCGACATAGACCTTGCCGGACTTCGGGTTCGCCTCGAAATCCTCCGGGCGGTCCATCTTGGTGGCTCCCGCCTTATCGGCGGCGAAGCGGGTGAATACGGCCGCCTCTTCGGCGGTGATGCCGGCGACCAGAGATTCGGCGGCACCGTTCGGACCGGACCGCAGCAGCGGGATCCAGGTGCCGGTGCCGCTGAATGACCCTGCCGCCGGCACCTTTCCCGTGCCGTCGATTTCGGCGCCGGGCGTGCCGCTGCCGAGCTTCGCCACATACAGCGTGCCTTCGTCCAGCAGCGTCATGTTGTGGGACAGCGCGGCGGAATCCCCACCGTTTTGGCCGCCGGGCTGAATCTTCTTGCTGGACACGAACTTATACATGTACTCGAATGCCTGGTCGTCGCCGCTGTAGGACACCACCGTGCCGTCGCCGGCGACGTAGATGGTTGCGGCGTCGTGCCGCAGGCGGCCCATCGCCAGGTGCTTGACCGGTGTCGAATTGGGGTCGAAGGGGTTGAGTTCGACGACGTAGCCGAACCGGTTGACCTCGTTGGGCTCCTTGCCCACGTCGAAGCGCGGGTCGAACTGTTCCCACCTGCGTTCGCTGGCCTTGGCTTTGACGCCGTAGCGGTCCTGGCGGTCGGCGGTCACCGGGTCGGGTGACGGCGCGCCGTCGGCTGCGCCGAAGTAACCATGGAAGTTCTCCTCGCCGGAGAGCACGGTACCCCACGGCGTCACCCCGCCGCCGCAGTTGGCGACGGTGCCCAGCACCGTGCGCCCGGTCGGATCCGCGGCCGTCTTGACGAAGTCGGTGCCGGCACCCGGACCGGTCAGCGTGATCGGGGTGTCGGCGGTGATGCGGCGGTTGTAGCGGCCGAGCACCGGAACCAGTCCCTTGGGCGACCTTTGGACCTCGACGACGCTGAGACCGTGTGCGGCCATACCGATATCGAACTGCTCGCGGGTGGGCTTGTCGGCGTTGTAGCCGGGGAACATGAATTGTTCGGTCGTGTACTCGTGGTTGGTAACGAGCAGAAAGTTCCCGGGCGATCCTTCGATGGGCAGCAAGCCGGCAAAGTCGTTGTTGAAGCCGAACTGCTGGCGCTGGGCCGCCGCGGTCTGGGCGTTGACATCGAACGCCGGCGCCCCGGGCAGCACCGGGTCGCCCCATCGGATCACCACCGCCTGCTGGTAGCCCTCGGGGATGACCACGGCGTCGTCGGTGTTGGGTGGCACGGCGGCAAAGTTCATTCCCGGTGGCGCGGCGGGCGTAGTCGTCGTCGCAGTGGGTGAGGCGATGGGGCTCTCGGCGCGCGAGCACGCGGCCAGTGCGGATCCCGCGCCTACCGCCAGCACCGTGACCGCGGCGGCCTGCAGCACCGATCGCCGCGACACGGCGGAGGCGATATCCCCGAAATACTCACCGTCGGTGCTGTTGCTGACCGGATGGAAGCACGCGTCGGCGCACTTGTAGCGGCACGTCACGCGTTGGCGTGACGACCGTCCGTTATGAGTGACGAACAGGTTCAACGGCTCGAGCGCCATGGCTGCGGTTCCTTCCGACAGGCGCCGGCCGGGGGCTGAGCGGCCAGACTCCGCGGAAATTACGGCACCCTGGCTAGCAGCCGGCAAGCAGCAGGTGAACAGCCGGCAACGGCGAGCGGGGTTAGTCGTCGAGGACCCCGCGCAGGACGTCGATCAGGGCGCGGGGCTGGTCACCCTGAACGGAGTGCCCGGAATCCGGCACGACGTGCAGCCGGCGAAAGCCCGGTGCCCGCTGCCCGAAATCGGCGGCGTCTTCGTCGGTGACGAAGGCTGAGTTGCCGCCGCGGACCAGCGTGGTCGGGGCGGTGAGCCCGGGTACGTCCTCCCACAGTCCGGTGAAACCGTCGGCCGTGCGGAACGAGTCGTAGCGCCATGTCCAGGTACCGTCGTCGAGCCGTTTGGAATTGTGGAAAACGCCGCGGCGCAGGGATTTCCGGTCGCGGTGCGGCGCAGCCGCGGTCGTGACGTCGAGCATCGCCCGGAAGCTCGGGAAAGTCCTGTCACCCTGCACAAGGGCGACGGTCCCGCGCTCGGCGGCAGTCATCTCGGTGTGCCGCTCGGGTGCGGACGGGGTGACGTCGACCAGTACCAGTTCGGGCATCGCGGCCGGGGCGGTGACGGCCAACTGAATCGCGGTCAGCCCGCCAAGGGACATCCCGACCACCAGCCGCGCGTCGGGCGCGAGCTGGTGCAGCACCGGGAGCAGCGTCTCGGCGTTGCGCCGCGGGCCGTAGTCCCCGTCTTCACGCCATGCCGAGCGGCCGTGTCCGGGGAGGTCCACGGCCAGCGCCGGCTCGCCGAGCCCGACGATCACGGTGTCCCAGGTGTGCGCGTTCTGTCCGCCGCCGTGCAGGAACACCACCCGCGGCGGCTCATCGCCCCACAGCAGCGCGCTGATGGGACCGGATTCGACCCGCGCCACTGTGGGCAGCGGCCCCGAAACCCCGGCCTGGTCGGCGTTTTCGCTCAGTAGGGCGAACTCGGAAAGCCCGACGAGTTCGTCATCGGAGATCTCGCTCGATCCGGTCACCCGGCCACGCTAGTCTCAGGCCTCGTCGGCGATGAACTTCTCGAGTTGGGTGCGGGCAATGTCGTCGGGCAGCTGCTGCGGCGGGCTCTTCATCAGGTACGCCGAGGCGGCCACCACCGGGCCACCGATGCCGCGGTCCTTGGCGATCTTCGCCGCGCGCACCGCGTCGATGATGACGCCCGCCGAGTTCGGCGAGTCCCACACCTCGAGCTTGTACTCCAGGTTCAGCGGAACATCGCCGAAAGCACGGCCCTCCAGGCGGACGTAGGCCCATTTGCGGTCGTCCAGCCAGCCGACGTGATCGGACGGGCCGATGTGCACATCCTTGGTGTTGAACTCGCGCTGCAGGTTCGAGGTGACGGCCTGGGTCTTGGAGATCTTCTTCGACTCCAGCCGCGACCGCTCCAGCATGTTCAGGAAGTCCATGTTGCCGCCGACGTTGAGCTGCATCGTGCGGTCCAAC
>JAOPWF010000694.1 GCA_025965815.1 Mycobacterium sp. | reverse complement strand
AGGCCCCGCCCCTTCATCGCATCAAGCGCCGCCTTGTCGGGTCCCGGCAATACCGCGACGTTCGCAGTGACACCATCTGCGCGGTACGCTGCTCGCCGGGGGCCGGCGTTGGCGCGATCGCGTCGTTACAGTGCTACGGCTTTGACCTCCAGCATGTCGTCGATCCCAAAATCGCCGATCCACCGACGGCTGCCGTACTGCTTGTAACCGCCGATCGGCGCGCCAGGGCCAAACGGCGCGGCGTTGACGGCGACCTGTCCGGCCCGGATTCGGGCCGCCCAGTCAAGTGCCCGCTCGACGTCCTCGATCCACAGGGCTCCGCCCAGCCCCGTAGTGGGAGTCGTTGAACAGTTGTATGGCGTGGTCGTCCGACTCTGCCGTGAGGATCGACAGGACTGGGCCGAAGACTTCGTCCTGCGCCAAGTCCGAGGCTGGATTAACTTCGCTGTATACCGTCGGCGTCACGTAGTAGCCGTTCGCTGGCAGGTCGACGGTGCCCGTGATGGCTTTCGCCAGGCCCGGCTCCAGGTAGCCCTCCACCGCAAAGCGGTGCCCGGCCGAGATCAGCGGTCCAAGTCCCTGGCCCGGTACGTATCTGGCTGCTTCGGCCGCCGCCCACTCCTCGACCTGGGCCTGCCTGACTCGAGGCACGATGAGCCGAGACAGCGCCGCGCTGGTCTGACCACAGTTGAGGAAGCAGTTGGCTACGGTGTCCTTGACCGCCTTGGCGAGGAGATCGTCGGAGACATCGGATAACACGACGCTGGCGGACTTGCCACCCAGTTCCAGGGTGAGGCTCTTGGCGGTCGCCGCGGCGGCGGCGGCGACGTGCCGGCCGACTGCCGGAGAACCGGTGAATGAGACATGGTCGATGAGCGGGTGCGCACACAGCCGCTGGCCGATGTCACTGCCTGCTCCCGTCACCAGGTTGAACACGCCAGCGGGGAAACCGGCGGCGTCGACGGCGCGGGAAAGTTCAAATGCGGTAAGCGGAGTGAGCGTCGACGGGTTGAGTACCACGGTGCAGCCCGCGGCGAGCGCGGGCACCATTTTGACGATGATCTGGTGCAGGGGCATATTCCACGGCGTGATCGTGGCGACCACGCCGACGGGCTCGCGCAGGATCACCGACGTGTCAAGCGGCTAACGGAACGGGAATTGTTCCAGCGCGTCGGCGGTCTCGGCGATGACGCGCAGCGGTGTATCGACGTGCAGATTCCGCGCCAGTGGGGCCGGCGAGCCCTGCTCACGCGTGATCAGCGCAGCGAAACAGTCCGCCCGGTCGGTGATGATCTTGTGTAAGCGCCGGAGTGCGGCAGCGCGGTCACCGACGGGTGTGGCCCTCCAGTCGTCGAGTGCGATGTGCGCCGCCGTGGCGGCCTGGTCGACATCGGCCGGGCCTGCCTGTGTGACCAGACCGGTCGTCATTTCGGTGGCGGGGTTCTCGACGTCACGCTCGGTCCCGCCGCCGGGCACCCAGCGACCGCCGATGTACAACGCGGGCTCACGAATCAGCTTGCTCGTCATGGAGTCATCTCCTCGGGCGTTGGCGTCTGGTCACAGGACAAAATTTCCCGCCGGGTCGTAGGTGCGTATCGCGGCCAGTTCCTGCCCGTCGACCGCACTGAACAGCTCGACGTCGGTCGCCACGGTCAGCGGCCAGCCACACCCCTCGACGGCGGCCCGCACCAGGTCGTCTTTCGCGCCGCCTCGGTCGAGGACCCCGGTCAGCGTGAACTCGCCGTGCGGATCGAGCCGTTCGAGCACGCCGCGATCGGTGACGATCGCCCGGACTCGATGCCCCGGACTGGTGACGAACTCGACGGTCTCCGGCAGCCGAGCCCGGTCATGCAGCGTGGTCACGACAACCGCCGCGGCGCTGGACGCGATGTCATTGCCGCCGCCCGAACCGGTGAGCATGCGGCCGTTGACACGGCTCGTGTTGATCTCCCCTCGCGAATCAACCTGCGCCGCACCGAGTACGCCGACGGCCCTGTTCGAGTAGCCACCGGCGACCACGTCGAGGATCGTCTGGACGTTGGACAGCGACGTGCTGGTGGACATGTTGCGGTAGTTGAACAGGTACGGGTCCAGCGGGAGTGGGACGTAGCCGTACATGCCGCACTCGGCCAGCAGGTCGAAGGTCACCCCGGCCGCGTGCAGCGAGGTCGCGCCAAGCCAGGCGGCGAGCGTCGAGACGCCGACCCCGGCCAGACCGGTACGCAAGCCCTCCCGCACGACCAGACGGTGCAGGTAGCGCGCGCCGAGGGCCACGTTGAGCTCGCCGGAGGACGGCGGCAGCGACCAGCGCGCATCGAGCATCCCCAGCTCGTCGTGCCAGCCGTCTCTGCTGGTCCGTGCCCGCAGCGACCGCAGTCGTTGCTCTCCGAGTTGGCCGAGGTAAGCGTCGTGGTCGGGCACTTCCAGCACCCATTGCTTGATCCAGGCGTTGAGTGCCTCCGGATCCCGGCACACCGTCCGCAGCTCAGTCAGGAACTCGTAGTCATCGCAGTAGCCGTCGATCTCGGATACCAGCTCGGCCGGCACCGCGTTGGGGTGCCCGCCGAACGGCACCTCACAGACCGCGGAGACAACCGCGCCCGGAACGTGCACGTATTGCGCATAACGGCGCACCGTCTCGGTGGGCACGATTCGCTCGGTGGTGACGATCACTCGGCGGCGGGCTGCGAAGGCCGCCCATGCGTCTTCGTAGAACGGCGGGGACATCACTGCATTGCCGGCCGTATCGGCCATGAGACTGTGCACGATGGTGACGTCGGGATGTAGCGGGGCGACCAGTGCGATCGGCCCTTCGCCGCCGAACGGGTCGTTGCACACCTTCATGACCCCGCGCGCTTCCAGGGCGCGCCCCAGATCGGTGCCGACGAGCGACCGGCTCGGCAGGAACGGCACATTCGTGGCCGCGGCATACAGGCGCAGCACGAGTGTGAGCATCGACCAGTCTTCGAACCGCACGTCACCGCAACGCTCGGCCTCGGTGAACACCGGATTCGGACTCGGACCCGGGTAATTGTTGCCATGAAATGAGGTGATGACCTCACTGACCAACCCGGAGCGGACCAGGACCGCGTGTTGGTTGGCCAACGCGGGCGCGATGATCGTCAATCGCGGATCGGTGTCATGCAGCTGACGCACCATCTCGAATGCAGCTGCGTTGGGCCGCGCCAACGAACCGCCCAGGTACACCTTGTCGTGCGCGCGCACCGAGGTGCGGATGGCCTCGGCCAGATCCATGACCTTCGACTGGATGGGGGTCGCCGCCAG
>JAOPWF010000664.1 GCA_025965815.1 Mycobacterium sp. | reverse complement strand
ACCGGGGCGTCCAAGACGCGGAGACCGCGCTGCTTACCTGCGGTCGCCAGCCGGACCGACACGTCCGGCCGGATCGATGAGAAGTCGACGACCAGGGCGGACTCCCGGGCAGCGGCGAACACGCCGTCAGGTCCGGAGAGCACCTCTTCCACGTCCGACGAGTCGGGCACCATCGTGGCGACCACATCCGCGTCCTTGACGGCCTCGCCGATGCTGGCCGCGCCGCGACCACCCGCTGCGACCAGCGCGTCGATCGCCGGCTGGCTGCGGTTGTACCCGACGACGTCCAATCCAGCATTGATGAGGTTGATCGCCATCGGCTTGCCCATGATGCCCAGGCCGATAAATGCAACGGTCGTCATGTGTTTGCGTTCTTTCGTCAGCGCGGTGAGGTGGTCGCACCGCGGCGCTCGCGCGGCAGCCACGCGAGGCTCTCGGTAGTGGTGGGGGTTGTCGGCTTGTACTCCAGGCCGACCCAGCCGCGGTAGCCTGCGGCCTCGATGCGGGAGAGGTATCCGTCGAGGTCGAGCTGGCCGGTGCCCGGCTCGCCACGCCCGGGTGCGTCCGCGACCTGCACGTGCGCGATGCCGGCCGCGTATTGGTCGATCACCGCGTCGAGAGCCTCGCCGTTCGCGGCCAGATGGTAGATGTCGCAGAGGAAGCCGACATTGTCGTGACCGCCGGCGCGGACTCGCCCGAGTGTCACGGCGACATCCGCGGCGGTGCGAAGAGGATACGGCTTCGGCCCGCTGATCGGTTCGATCAGGACTGTGGCGCCGATGCCGGCCGCCGCCTTCGCCGCGTAACCGAGGTTCTCAACGGCCAACTCGTCCTGCTCTTGCGGCCGCACGCCGTCGACACGGTTGCCATACAGCGCGTTGAAGGCCTGCACGCCCAGCTGGGCACCGATGCCCATGGCCACGTCGATGTTGTCCCGGAACTCCGCCGACCGCGCAGGGATGGACAGCACCCCACAGTCCGGCCCGGCTAGATCGCCGGCAAAGAAGTTCAGGCCAACCAGGTCGACGCCGGCGTCGGCGATCGCCCGCGTGAACGCATCAACGTCGCCGGTTGCAGGCACCGCGGTGGTGAACGGCCACCAGTACTCCACCGCGTCGAATCCGGCCGCCTTGGCTGCAGCCGGCCGCTGCAACAGCGGCAGCTCGGTGAAAAGGATTGAGCAGTTGGCCAGGTAACGGAGACGATGGGTCACGCTGAGCTTCTTTCGTATTGCGGAATGTTGTTTTTGCAATACGGACAACTGTAGGAGGTATTTTGTATACCGTCAACCTGATTCCGGCCCAAGCTGATTCTGCCGAGCGGCGCCGGCGCGTATGCCGGGGTATGGATGCGAGCCTGCTGCGACAGACGGCTACGAGGCTGTCTCGAGAAGCTTGCCATCGTCCCGCTCGCCGACGTGAGAAACGCAGGGACGCAGGCAATTCAGGGCGATGACGCGATGGCGGACACCACACGACTACCGCGCCGTATCAGGTGCCAGGCAGCGCGTCTACCTGCTGGCAGGTAAGCGACGATTCCAGCTGATGGGGAATTCTGAGCGACGCTTAGCGGGTTTTCAGCGGTCCTCAATGGATTCACAGCGGTGGAGGGTGAGGCTAATTCTGTACAAGCAAATAGACATAACCCTGCGATTCAAGGAGTGCGGCCATGACAATGAAACTGAAGTACATCACACCCCTGTTGGCGGCGGGTGCTGCCGCGGTGGCGATCGCCGCCGCACCGACAGTTTTCGCAGCAGATCAGCAGTCCTGCAACGGGATCGGCTCGGGAACCGTCTGCCAGTTGCCCGGCAACGTTCAGATGAAGGCCTCCCCGCCCAATGTTCAGTACCACCCCTACGGAGACCCGGCCTATTTGAGCAATGCCCAGTACTTGTGGATGGCACTCCCCCTGGTGTCGTGAACGGGGGCGCATGGCCGAGGATGATCTGAATGTCTCGTTCCGATCAAGAGCCGGCGTTGGCGCGCTGTTCGCGGCCGCGGTGTGACCGCTCCGGAGTTGGCCCTCCGTTGGGGGGCGCTGGGTGCCATTTCACACGCCGAAGATCTGCAGTCGTGCGCAGGGTTAACGAGTCCCGCGCCAGGTGATCCGCGCGAACACGAACTGACGGCCATATTGATGTTGGCCGGGTAGACGGCGAGCAGCGTGGCGAGCAGCCACCAGCGGGCCCAGCGCCGGGTCTGATCGGGAATCACCGCAACCCCGCCGACGATGTCGGCGATCGCGTTGACCGCCACGAGTTCTCGCCGCCAGCGACCCAGTCGGGGCGGCACGAACGACTAGAACAGCCGCGGTATCAGGAAGTGCAGGGTACCGCTGACGATCCAGAACGGCGCTGCGCTGAGCCGGGCGGCGCGGGATCGTCGAATCACTCGTGTACCACATGTATTCGGACCCGAAAGGCAATTGTTGCAGTGTGTGATTCATGTTGTTCTTCCTTGTTGCCTACGATCTGTCTGCGGCTCAGGCGATGGCCGCGTTGTCGTGCTCGTGCTGCGGCACCGGGCCGAGCAGAAGGCCGCCGTCGGCGATGAACTCGGAGCCGGTGGAGAACCCGGCCTCGTCGGAGGCGACAAACAGAACAAGCCGCGTGATCTCCTCGGGCTCAGCGATACGAGGAATTGCCGATGAACCCACCCCTTGCCCGGCCATCGTGCCGCCATCGCCTCGGCGTCGGGCGCTTTGCCGGCCAGGATCGGCCTGCGAACGGCGCCGGGGTGAATGGAGTTGACGCGGATGTTGTCGTGTCCGAGTTCCAGCGCCGCGGTCTTGGTCAGTCCTCGCACGGCCCACTTGCTGGCCACGTAAGCGGCTAGCCCGAACGTCGCGGTGAAGCCGGCGCCCGAGGAGATGTTGACAATCGCGCCGCCGCCCGCCTCGCGCATCGAGGACAACACTGCGCGGATCCCCAGATACGAGCCGGTCTCGCGCCGAGGCTGGCTCGCAAGACCCACGCCCAGTCATGGCTCGCCCACGGCCTTATCGGCCACCGGACTCCA
>JAOPWF010000627.1 GCA_025965815.1 Mycobacterium sp. | reverse complement strand
CCGGCCGGCAGTCTGGACTCGCTGTCCGCCGACGGAGTCGCCCCGGGCCTCGACCAGCTGCCGCCGGCCGCCTCCGAGGCGGAGGCGCTGACCGACCTGCGCGCGCTGGCCGACACGAACACCGTTGCGGTGTCGATGATCGGGCAGGGTTACTTCGACACCCTGACCCCACCGGTGCTGCTGCGCAACATCCTGGAGAACCCCGCCTGGTACACCGCGTACACCCCCTACCAGCCGGAGATCAGCCAGGGCCGCCTTGAGGCGCTGCTGAACTTTCAGACCATGGTCGCCGACCTGACCGGCCTCGAGGTCGCCAACGCCTCGATGCTCGACGAGGGCACGGCCGCTGCCGAGGCGATGACGCTGATGCACCGGGCGTCACGCGGCAAGTCCAACCGGCTGGCCGTCGACGTCGACATCTACCGGCAGACCGCCGCGATCCTGGCCACCCGTGCCGAGCCGCTGGGCATCGAGATCGTCACCGCCGACCTGCGAAACGGCCTTCCGGACGGCGACTTCTTCGGCGTGGTCGCGCAGCTTCCCGGCGCTTCCGGTGCCGTCGCCGACTGGAGCGCACTGGTCGAGCAGGCCCACGAACGTGACGCGCTGGTGGCCATCGGTGCCGACCTGCTGGCGGTGACGCTCGTCACACCGCCCGGCGACATCGGCGCCGACGTGGCCTTTGGCAGTGCTCAACGTTTCGGTGTGCCAATGGGATTCGGTGGCCCGCACGCGGGGTATCTTGCGGTGCACGTCAAGCAGGCCCGGCAACTGCCCGGCCGCCTGGTCGGGGTGTCCGTAGACAGTGATGGCGCCCCTGCGTATCGCTTGTCGCTGCAGACCCGTGAGCAGCACATCCGCCGGGACAAGGCGACCAGCAACATCTGTACCGCGCAGGTGCTGCTTGCGGTCATCTCCGCGATGTATGCCAGCTATCACGGCGCCGACGGACTGGTCGGCATCGCGCGGCGGGTGCATCACCATGCGCGGGCGATCGCGAGCGGGCTGTCGGCCGCCGGCGTTGAGGTGGTGCACGACTCGTTCTTCGACACCGTGCTGGCCCGGGTGCCGGGGCGTGCCGCTGCGGTGCGTGACGACGCCAAGGCGCGGGGCATCAACATCTGGCTGGTCGATGACGACCACGTCTCCGTTTCGTGCGACGAGGCCACCAGGGCAGAGCATGTCGACGCGGTGCAGGCGGCATTCGGAGCCGCAACGGTGACCACAGACGGCTCAAGCGCGGCGAACGGCGGTCCGGCCTATGCCGGCCGCGACCTTGCCACCCGAACGTCGGTCTTCCTGACCCACCCGGCCTTCACCCGGTACCGCACCGAAACTGAGATGATGCGCTACCTGCGGTCGCTGGCCGACAAGGACATCGCCTTGGACCGCAGCATGATTCCGCTCGGGTCGTGCACCATGAAGCTCAACGCGGCCGCGGAGATGGAGCCGATCACCTGGCCGGAGTTCTCCCGGCAACATCCGTTCTCACCGGTGTCGGATACCCCCGGACTGCGCAAGCTCATCGCGGATGTGGAAGCGTGGCTGACCCAGCTCACCGGCTACGACGCGGTGTCACTGCAACCCAACGCCGGCTCGCAGGGGGAGTACGCGGGTCTGCTTGCCATCCGGGCGTACCACGCGGAACGCGGCGAGGCGCACCGCGACGTCTGCCTGATCCCCTCCAGCGCGCACGGCACCAACGCCGCCTCGGCCGCGCTGGCCGGGATGCGGGTGGTGGTGGTGGCCTGCCGGGCGAACGGTGATGTCGACCTCGACGATCTGTGCGCCAAGGTCGCGCAGCACTCAGATCGATTGTCGGCGTTGATGATTACCTATCCCTCGACCCACGGTGTCTACGAGCACGACATCGCCGACATCTGCGCGGCCGTGCACGATGTGGGTGGTCAGGTGTACGTCGACGGCGCCAACCTGAACGCGCTGGTCGGGCTGGCCCGGCCGGGCCGGTTCGGCGGCGACGTCAGCCACCTGAATCTGCACAAGACGTTCTGCATCCCGCACGGCGGCGGCGGTCCCGGTGTCGGTCCGGTCGCGGTGCGCGAGCACCTGGCGCCCTATCTGCCCGGTCACCCACTGGCTGACGAGCTACCGAATGCCGCCACGGTGTCGTCGGCGCCATATGGCTCGGCGTCCATCCTGCCGATCACCTGGGCCTACATCCGGATGATGGGTGCCTCTGGCCTGCGCGCGGCCTCGCTGACGGCGATCGCGTCCGCCAACTACATCGCCCGGCGCCTCGACGAGTACTACCCGGTGCTCTACACGGGCGAGAACGGGATGGTTGCGCACGAGTGCATCCTGGATCTGCGCGGTATCACGAAGGCCACCGGTGTCACGGTCGACGACGTGGCAAAACGGCTGGCCGACTACGGCTTTCACGCTCCGACTATGAGCTTCCCGGTCGCAGGCACCCTGATGGTGGAGCCGACCGAGAGTGAGAGCCTCGCCGAGGTGGACGCCTTCTGCGAAGCGATGATCGCCATCAAGGGCGAGATCGACAAGGTGGGTGCCGGTCAGTGGCCCGCGGACGACAACCCGCTGCGGCAGGCGCCGCACACCGCCGAGTGCCTGCTGGTCGCCGACTGGGATCACCCGTACACCCGCGAACAGGCGGCCTACCCGCTGGGCACGGGCTTCCGACCGAAGGTGTGGCCACCGGTGCGCCGGATCGACGGTGCATATGGTGACCGCAATCTGGTGTGCTCATGCCCACCGGTGGAAGCGTTCGCATAGCGGAAGGCGTTGTGACATTGGACCCATTGCGGCAACACGAATGGTCCGAATCGACGATGATTGACCAGTGCTGATAATTTCATCGCCGCGGGGGTGGCTACAGCGGGTGAGGCCTACGCAGAGACCGCCGCGATCACGGTCGCGCACTGCCGGCAAAGGATCATCATGAACACCGATGTGCCGGAGAGTTCAGTCGGCCCAACATCCGCGGTGGAGAAGTTGTACATCTTCCCGCACGCCGGGGGATATGCGGCCGACTATGCTCCGTTTTCGCGGGCGTTTACCACAGATATAAAGCGGATCGCGGTCCAGTATCCCGGCCGCGCAGATCGGCATGACCTGCCCGACATAACAAGCATTGCGACACTCGCGGATGACATTTGCAAGATGTTGGCACCGACATATTCATCCGATGCGCGTGTCGCTTTTTTCGGCCACAGCATGGGTGGTCTTGTCGCATTTGAGGTGGCCCGCAAGTTCGAATCAGAGGGCAAACCCATCGCAGCCCTTTTCGTGTCAGCGTCCCCCGCGCCAGGACGCGTCGGGTATGAATACCTGCATCAAAGCTCCGACGATGAGCTCTTGAAGATGGTGACAGAGATGACCGGCACCAGCTCCAAGTTCATCGGCGAGCAATTCGGAGCAACGGTCCTCCGGACATTGCGAAGCTATGGAGCCATCTCGGGTTACAGCTGTCCACCAGGAACAACAGTGTCGTGCCCCATCTTTGCGTATGTCGCGGCAGACGACGCGGTAGTCGACTACGAAAGTGTGCTGGCGTGGTCAGAGTTCACCGCGGCAGAGTTCGCAATCCGCGTTGTGTCTGGTGAGCATTTCTACGTAACTGAAAACGCGGACGAACTCGTCGAAGATGTTGAACACCGAATTTCTCAACGTTAGCGACGTGGTAGCGGGCGTGCCTTGTCCTGCGTCCGCGCGACGTAACTAGCCCACGATCCGCAGGGTTGGAAGACGCTGGCTGTCGCGGGGGTCAGATTACGTTCTCCTGGGCCCGGTGCGCAAACTTCGCCTAACGGTTCCCGGATGGTTGCGGCCCTCTGGCCGCGAAGGCGACACGAGGCCCTTCTGAGGCCCTGCCTGCAAACGATCCGGAGCGGTGGAGGCCAGCCGTTGATACGCCGATCGTGATTCGCGGGCGCGGGGTGACATGCCGGGGCAACAAAGATTCATCGCCGCGCAACACTTTGTGGCCAGCTACTTAGGGCGACTAGCAACATTCGGGCACCCGCGGGCAGCATCCGATGCGGAAGCGCTCGTCCCCGGCGTTTAGCCGACTACCTATGATACGAACGGATCTCAGCGCCCGCGTTCGATTAGCTACTTTCGATCGGAACGAAAAAGGTCCCTTGTCAAGAAACTAGCTTCGATTGCGTTAATTTCGCTGACGCAGCCGCCGGATCCGGCGTATATATTGCCCGTGACGCGTAAGTCGGGGGGAGGGCCCTCAGGCATGTTGGGTCGCCGAGTGCGTCTGCCGCGACACCGGTAGACGGATGGTCCGGCGAACTTTCACTCCCCAAAGCAGAACCTGAAGGGCAAGGTAATGGGATCTACGACGGCTGAGTTTTCTCTCACGGCGGTGCTTCACGAGCGGGCGAGCAGGCAGCCCGATGCCACGGCGTACACGTTCATCGACTACCAGGCCGATCCGAACGGCTTTGCCGAAAGCCTCACGTGGGAGCAACTCCACCGCAGGGCGCAGGTCGTGGCCGACGAGCTTGGAGTTTGCGGCTCCCGTGGTGATCGGGCTGCCATACTCGCCCCTCAAGGACTCGAATACATCGTTGCCTTCCTGGGCGCACTGCAGGCCGGCTTCATCGCGGTTCCGTTGCCAGTGCCGCAGTTCGGCGTTCACGATGAACGAATTTCGTCCGTGCTGCGGGATTGCTCACCGTCAGTGATTCTGACCACGTCCTCGGCGGTCAGCGACGTCGTGCCATACGCAATAGGCGGAGCCGGTGAACGTGCACCGGTCCTGATCGAGGTCGATGCTCTGGACTTGGATTCGCCCCGGCAGCTTGATCCGGCCCAGCCGATGCATTCCAGAACGGCCTACCTGCAGTACACGTCGGGATCGACCCGCACACCGGCAGGGGTCGTCGTTACGCATAAGAACGTCATCGTTAATGTTCAACAGGCATTCACCGATTACTTCGGGGGCTCGCGCGGATCCACGCCGCCCGGAACTGTTTTCGTGTCGTGGCTGCCGTTCTACCACGACATGGGCTTGATCAAAGGGGTGTGCGCACCCCTGATTGGTGGGCAGCCCGCGGTATTGATGAGCCCGTTGTCGTTCCTGCAGCGGCCGGCCCGGTGGATGCAAATGCTTGCCACCAATGGTCGGCCCTTCTCCGCCGCACCCAATTTCGCTTTCGAGTTGGCTGCACGAAGAACATCTGACGACGACATGGCAGGACTTGACCTGGGCGACGTGCTCGCGATCATCAGCGGTAGCGAACGGGTCCACGTCCCCACCGTTAAGAGCTTCACCGAGCGCTTCGCTCGCTTCAATCTCCAGGAGGCGGCGATGAAGCCTTCGTACGGCCTCGCGGAGGCCACCGTATACGTGGCGACTTCCGATCGGGGCCGCTCACCTAAGAGCGTCCGATTCGACTACGAAAAGTTGTCCAGCGGCCATGCCATGCCATGCGAAAGCGAAGCCGTCGGCGGCGTCGACCTGATCGGGCACGGCACTTCACGTTGCACCACTCTCCGCATCGTCGACCCCGAGACCAGAAACGAGAATCCGGCGGGAAAGGTCGGCGAAATCTGGGTTCACGGGGAGAACGTGGCCAAGGGCTACTGGCAGAAGCCCAAGGAAACCGAACCGACCTTCGGTGCAAGACTCGTCAATCCGTCAGTCGGTACGCCGGAAGGGCCATGGCTCAGGACCGGCGACCTGGGGGTCATTTCCGATGGCGAATTGTTCATCATCGGCCGAATAAAGGATCTGCTGATCGTGGACGGTTCTAATCACTATCCAGACGATATCGAGGCAACCATTCAAGAGATAACCAGGGGACGGGTCGCGGCTATATCTGTTCCGAACGATCGGACGGAGCAGCTGGTTGCCATCGTGGAGCTCAAGAAGCGGGGTAACTCCGACGACGAACACCTGCAGATGCTCCGCTCGATCAAGCGTGAAGTCACATCCGCGATATCGACCATCCACCGGTTGCGTGTCGCGGATCTTGTTTTTGTGGCACCCGGTTCGATTCCGATCACGACAAGCGGCAAGATCCGCCGTTCGAGCTGTGCGGAACGTTACGGAACGGATGACTTCGAGCGTCTGGACGCTTCGGCATGACGGCGGCCGTCCCGGACGAGGCCGCACTGAGGATCTGGCTAGTCGACTACCTGATCACCACCATCGGGTGCAATCCGGACGAGATCGACTTCGACCTGTCGATGTCCGACCTGGGGGTGGGCTCCCGTGACGCGGTTGTGCTATCAGGCGAATTGGCCGAGTTGCTCGAACGGCCGGTCTCCCCGGTCGAGTTCTGGCAGCACCCCACAGTCAACGCCCTCGTCGGATTCCTCACTGCGCCCGAATCGGAATCTGTAGTCGACGCGGCTGTTTCGGCCCATGAACGGTCAGTCGACGAACCGATCGCCATCATCGGGCTCGGCTGTCGTTTCCCCGGCGATATAGACGGGCCTGAAGCATTGTGGCAGTTCCTCTGTGAGGGTCGCTCTTCGATAAGTGAGGTCCCTCCTGACCGGTGGCTGCCGTTCGACGACGGCTCTCCTGAGGTCGCGGCGACCCTGGCCCGCACAACCCGGTGGGGCTCGTTTCTGAAAGACCTCGACGCTTTCGATGCGGAGTTCTTCGAGATCTCCCTCCGCGAAGCCGCCAAGATGGACCCTCAGCAGCGTCTGCTGCTGGAAGTGGCTTGGGAGGCCTTGGAGTACGCGGGAATTCCAGCGAGTTCTCTGCGCCGCTCGCAGACGGGGGTATTCATCGGGGCATGTTCGAGTGAGTATGGGTATCTGGGGTCCACCGACCTGCCTGGAGTCGATGCGTGGAGTAACACCGGCGGCGCGCTGAGCATCATCGCGAACCGGCTTTCGTATTTCCTGGATCTGCGTGGCCCGTCGGTGGCGGTGGATACGGCGTGTTCGTCGTCGCTGGTGGCGGTGCATCTGGCGTGTCAGAGCCTACGGATGCACGACTCCAATTTGGCCATTGCCGCGGGGGTCAATCTGCTGTTGTCGCCGGCGGTCTTTCATGGTTTCGATCAAGCCGGTGCCCTGTCGCCGACGGGTCGGTGCCATGCGTTTGATGCCAGTGCGGACGGCTTCGTGCGCGGTGAGGGCTGCGGGGTGGTGGTGCTCAAGCG
>JAOPWF010000162.1 GCA_025965815.1 Mycobacterium sp. | reverse complement strand
AGCCACGCCGTTGTCATCGAGCTCTCGAAGCGGAAGGTGCGCTGGCTGCTGGACACCGCACCGTCGGGAGGACAGACGAATGGGGTGCGGCACTTCCAGCGGATGGTGGGCTTCAGGTATGTGCGGGTGGCGCGGCCCGCATCCCGCTCCATGCCGGTGTCCAGAACGACTGGCGATGGTGCGATGGGCGGAGCTCGTGAGGACCTCCGACACGTCCGACCTGAAATGCAGGCGACACCGTGACCACGACCGTTGCGGGGTCTGAAGAAACGTCAGATGCGAGTCGAGTCAAGTCCTCTCGCACTGAGGGACGACCGAGCAGTGCCGTGTGGGACCTGCTGTTATTCCAGACTGCTGCCTTAACCCTCCAGCTTGTCGCCGTGAGCATGGCATGGCACGGTGCGAGCACGCCGGCGAACGTGGTGTCGTGCGCGGGAATCGCGCTCACCTTCACAAGCGCACTGTGGGCGCTCACTCGTCCACAGCTCGACCGTGCGCTGCGGAATACCGCAGTGATCTGTCTCGGAATCACGACGACCGTGCAATGGCGGATGACCGATCCCCTGCTGTTCAGGAGCTACGACGAGCAACTGCACATGCGGACGTTGAGCGATATCGAAGGCTCGCACAGCCTCTTTCAACCGCACCCATTACTTCCGGTCAGCCCGCGTTATCCGGGCCTGGAAGCGCTCACAGCGTTCTTCAACCAGCTCGGTCTCCCCGTGATGATCGCGGCGACGGCCGTCGTACTCTTGGCGCGGCTTGCGCTGGTCCTGACGCTCTACGCCGCTATCGAACATCTGACTGGGAGCCCCCGCGCCGGGGGGCTGGCGGTCGCTGTATACGCAATCTCACCTCAATTCGTTTTCTTCAACTCCCTGTTCGCTTATCAAACGCTGTCTTTACCGCTGGCTCTGGCGGCGGTTGCCTTCATCGCACGCGCGCGCTGGTCTGAGAATGTGAAGCCGTTATTCGGCGGAGCCATTACCTGTCTGCTTGCCGTCGCCCTGACTCACCACTTGACCAGCCTGCTGACTGCGGCGTTCCTGGTCATGTGGGGCATGGCGGAGCCGAAGGGTCAGGCAAGGCGACGGGTCTTCTGTGGCGCACTGATCGCTGTCCTCACTGCAGCGTTCTGGGCTGCGATTCAGTGGTCGCTGCTGAGAGATTACTTCGGTCCGATGATCGACGACGCCACCCTGCAACTGACTCGGGGCATGCAGCGCAGCGCGTTCTCAGAGACCAGTGTGGACCCGAAGCCTTGGTGGGAGCGGGCGTTGCTCTTCTACTACGCCATCGTTGTCAGTCTTGCCGTGTCGTGGCTGGTCCTGTTGTGCGGCCGATCGATCATCCGCAGGGGGCGACGTGCCTCGGCTCCTCGTCCAGTCGCTGGCGCCGAAAGCCATCCGCGCCCGTGGGAGCCCCGAGTTCTGCTCGTGCTCATGGTGGCAATGATTCCGGTGCTCTTCGCCGCGCGGGCGATGCCGCGCTGGGGCGAGATCGGTGACCGCGCCAGCACCTTCTTGTATCTCCCGTTCAGCTTTCTTGTTGTCGGCGGCGCAATGCACTGGTTCCGGTCTCGACGGCGCACACAAGAGACGCGATGGAAACCGAAATATGGACTACGGCTGATAGGTGCCGAATCTCTGGGCGGCAGTCTCGTTCGTCCACTCGTCCTGGTGCTTGGCACGGCGGCCTTCCTCGGCGGCTACTTACTGGGTGCGGGCTCCGAGTGGGCGCGATTGCCCGGCGGCTATCTGCCCGGCGGCGACGGGCGATCGATGGATTCTGAGACGCTCGCGGCCGTGCGATGGGCGCGCGACGAGTTACCGGCCGGGAGTCGAATCGGCGCCGACCGGCTAAGTGCGACCCTGCTGGCAAGCCAAGCCCGGCTGTGGCCGGTTCTCACACATACAGATTCGCCCGAGGTGGCGTCCCTGTACAAAGCCGACGACTGGGGTCCCGCGCAGTCCGACATGGCCCGCCGCAAGCATCTTCGGTACCTGTATGTCGATCGGCGGTTCGCCGGCGCAGAACCCCGCGTCGGCACGTATTTCGACGAGTCGCCGGCACTGAAACTCACTTACGCCGAACTCACGAAGTTCGACAGCGTACCTGGGATTCAGGAGGTCTACCGACATGGGCCGATTTCCATATACGACTTGGGCGGACTCGAGGTGTCGCAGTTGCGGAGCGGATGGATCGGAAAGACCCAGCCTCTCAACATTCCGACACAGGTGGTATTCGGCCTTCTGTTAGGCGCTGCGCTCGCTTTGATGGGGCGTTCCGATGCGGGGAACAGGGCTGTCAAGATCACAAAGTCGATCTACACGGCCGCAGGGCCCTTCCTGGCTTACGCGTGTGGGCTTGCTGCCCTGTGCGTCGCCTCAGTCATGATGCTTCTGGCGCGAATCTGGCCGGGGCCGACGGTTTTACTCTCTGTGGCCCTCGCCGTACTGCTGATGAACCCGCACTGGGCCACACACCTGGTGAGGACTGTCGTGGCAAGGTTTCGCTGGAAGTGGTTCGTCGCCATAGGAAGTCTCGTACTGGCGGCTGCGGCCGCGATCACGCTGTCAGCACTTCACGCTTCCTCGGCTCGACAGCTGACCTCTGCGGGAGCCGCGACAGTCTCCTCGGGCGCCGACTCCGCGCTCTACGGCTATAGCGGATGCGCGCTGCGCTGCCCCACCCCGACGAAGGAAAGTGTCGAATGACAGTCACAACAACCGGGAGCGCCCTGACCTTGGGCGTGGTGATCTGCGCCTACACGCTCGATCGCTGGGACGACGTTCTCGCCGCCGTAAGGTCGGTCCGGAACCAGACAACGGCGCCACAGGAGATCGTCGTCGTTGTCGACCACAATCCGGACCTTTATGGACGCCTACGCACCGCCCTCCCCGACGTGACGGTCGTCGAGAACCGAAAGCAACGCGGGCTGTCCGGCGGCAAGGACACAGGTGTCGAAGTGACCTCCACCGACGTGGTGACCTTCCTGGATGATGACGCTGTGGCCCACCCCGATTGGCTTGGACACTTCCGCGACGCCTACACCGACGAGAGCATCGTCGGTGTAGGCGGCACCACCCTGCCGCGTTGGGAATCCGCGCGGCCCCGGTGGTTCCCAGAAGAATTCGACTGGGTCACGGGATGTACGTTCACCGGTAGGGAACCGGGGCCGGTCCGAAACCTTCTGGGGGGCAACGCCTCCTTCCGCCGCGAGGTCTTCTCGGTTGCGGGCGGGTTTCCCAGTCACATCGGCCGGACCTCGGCGCAGCGTCGTCCCCTCGGCTGCGAGGAGACCGAGTTCTGTATCCGGGTGAGCCAGCATCGCCCCGACTGGACATTCGTCTTCGAACCGCAGGCAGTGATCTGGCACCGCGTGCCGGCCGAGCGCGAGCGGTTCTCGTATTTCCGTTCCCGATGCTTCGCCGAGGGACTGTCGAAGGCGGCCGTGACGCGCAGCGTGGGCGTGGCGGACGGGCTCTCGGTCGAGCGGAGGTACACCACTCGCATCCTCACGCGCGGTATAGCCCGGGGGCTGGGTGACGCGCTGCGCGGAAATCGGGCCGGGATCGAACGCTCTTGTGCCATATCTATCGGATTGCT
This sequence comes from Mycobacterium sp., assembly GCA_025965815.1. Classification (GTDB taxonomy): domain Bacteria; phylum Actinomycetota; class Actinomycetes; order Mycobacteriales; family Mycobacteriaceae; genus Mycobacterium. The sequence continues at coordinate 328 of JAOPWF010000162.1, read as the reverse complement.
CTCTGCTGCAGCGGGTTATGTGCGTGGCGGCGTGCCGCTGTGCCGGCGACCCGCGATGACGGAGGCATCATGACTCAATCGGTTCCCATACTGATGTACCACGCAGTTGCCGATTCCCCCTCAGCTGCGACGCGACGCCTCTCCGTCACTCCGCGATCACTGGACGAGCAGATCGCCTTCCTGGTCGACCATGGCTTCACCGGGATGACGTTCGCGGACCTGGCCGATGCGTTCGAGACCGGTAGAGCACTGCCTGAGCGACCAGTAGTCCTCACCTTCGACGACGGTTACGCCGACTTCGCCGAGGCCGCCCGGCCGATTCTCCGGT
>JAOPWF010000587.1 GCA_025965815.1 Mycobacterium sp. | reverse complement strand
TGCCCTCGGCCAGCTTGCGGATGATCTGATCCGGCGTATGCCGCCGGCGCTTGTTCGATGCCATGTCGTTGTTGATTCTTCCTCGCCCGAACACCGGCCAACAGAGTCCCACAACGACTCGACCACTACGACGGGCTCACCTCAGGATCGCAGCGCCTTAATCACCGCGGCTATTACGGTCATGGACGCCGACGACCAGGATGACGAGATCATTGCGTCGCTGACCGACAATCTTGCCGGGAAGGCAGTTGATTGGGCCCATTTCGACCCCAGACGGCCTCGCCGCCCTCGCGGGCGCATATCAGGCGCTCGACTTGGCCCAGACCATCACCGCCGACGAGAATCTAATCTTTAGATTCCGGGTCTACTGGCGCCATACCTTGCGATGAACTACCTGCTGGGCGATCACCGACACGCGAAGCCCGGACTTCTTTGACAGTTCGCAAAGCAGCTCCAAGGCCCGCTCCGAGTCCACTTGGAAGCGGACCATGATGATGCCCTGCGCTTGACTGATTACTCTCTTGCCGGCCTGGCTTGAGACGAAATCGCGTTGGCTTCGGCTTGCGATGTCGTCACCAAGGCGCGTGTCGGCACGATCGTCAATGACTGTTTGGGTCACGTGCGCAACGTCGTTGCGGCCCGTTGCATTCGCCACCGCGATTGGCTGCTCAGCCCACTCGGACAAGCGGCCCGCTTCGCGGCTGGCGGGCAGCTCGCCGCCGACGCGGACTAGTCGCATACCGTCGCGAATGAGTTCATCCAAGGTGCGCCGGCCCTCCGGCTCGTCGGCCATCCTGCTAACGGTAGCGACGTGTAGCTCAGCACGCAGAACGTGCGCCCCAACCGGTTGAAAACTCAACCAAACAAATCCTGCCGACAGTCAACACCCGCGCCCGCCCAAAGCCGGTTCAAACGCCGCACCTACCGTCCCGCGTCCTGAACCCACTACCTCGGTTCCATCCCTATAGGACGGGTCTTGACCAGCCACTAAACCTTCTAGCGTCGCTTCGAGCATCAACTGCGGCGTCGTCTCGGGTATGACTTCGAGCAGACCACCCGAGATGAGATCAACGCCATGACAGGCCAGGTCGCAAGGTTCTGGAGAACCGGCTACGCCGTGCGGCAGGCCGCCAAGGGCTGCGCCTGGAAGTTCACGCCTCCGTGACCCGAACGCCTTCCTGTGCGGCACCTACCAACTGGTCGACCAACGCTCCAACGCCGCCGTTAAGGTTAAGGCCGACTGGGAGCTGGAACGCTGCTACGGCCTCGACCTGGCGGATGTAGCCCGCTTCCTGTTCGAGCAGAACAACATTCACGTTGACTACAACCCCGACCACTGCGCGATGTCGTTAGGCGACACGATGGGCTAGCAGATACTCCACTACCGCACCGGCAGCACAACCAAGGCCAGAGACGACCGCCGGCAGCTGATCCCAGACGGCTGGGTGCTTGCCGATGGTGACGGTGACGAATGGATTGTCGGCGCATGGGACCTGGATGGCGTAGATGACGCGGTCGCCAAGGCCAAGGAGCATCTGCGGCGGCTCTGATCACCCAAGCGGGTCGAGCCGGTCGATGGCGTCCGTGCGGGGACGCCGCTCGCGCCCATCAGCGAGCGGCGGCTCGGTCATGCTAGTCATCGCGGTAGCCGCGATTGCATGGCTCGCTAGCCTATGCAGCAGTCCGGCGCACCCGAATGCGGCCGCGCCGCCGCACACATCAGTCACCTACTGTGGGGCCCACCGTGCGGTTAGGCAATGGCGTCGCACTGGGCGCCGCTTGAGCTCGCCATGGGCGGTTGTGAGCGCTTGGTCGGGTGATCCGGGAGACTCCTCGGCAGTGCCGAAGGCCGTTCGTAGGCTTGCGCATTCGCTGTCGAAGAAGGCGTTTGCGACGTGTGTCTTCTGGGCGATTTGGTCGAAGATGTGGAAGGCGCCGGGCACGACTTCGACGTGGCAAGCCACCCCGGCCTCGGTGAGGCGCTCGGCGTAGGCGAGGCCTTCGTCGTGGAACAGGTCGACGGTTCCGACGCCGATCCAGGTGGGTGGAAGTCCGCTCAGGTCGTCGTGACGTGCTGGTACGGCGACCTGCGGGTCGGCCTGCCCGAGGTAGGACGTCCAGCCGAACCTGTTGCTGGCCTGATTCCAGACCGGGTATCTAGGTTTGTCGAGTTCCGGCCGCGTCACCGTACGGTCGTCGAGCATCGGATATGCCAGTAGCTGTAGCACGGGGTGGATCTCGTCACGGTCGCGGGCCCGCAGTGCCAGGGCGGCGGCCAGTCCAGCGCCGGCGCTACCACCGCCGACCGCGATGTGCGCCGGATCCACCGTGGGCAGGGACGCCAGCCAGGTGAGCGCCGAAGAGCAGTCGTCCAGTGCCGCGGGGTAGGGATGCTCGGGGGCAAGCCGGTATTCGACCGAGGCGACCGTGATGCCGAGCGTCCGCGCGAACCGGCGGCACAGCGCGTCGTCTTGCTTGGCGTAGCCCGACACATAGCCGCCGCCATGGATCCAGAGCAGCGCGGGCGCGGGTTGCTTGAACCCGGTGGCGGGCCGACACACCCGGACGCCTACACCGGAGGGGAGACTGAGAACCGCGACATCGCTGGGGGTGCGGCGAAGGGTTGTCACGGCGGCCACTGCGCGGAAGAGCTTGAGGGTCCGGGGTCCCACCGACACTCGTCGGGGGAGGAAGCGTGCGATGGTGCGCAGCTCTGGATGGATGGACTCGGACATCGACGGTGTGTCATCGGTCATGCGTTGTCTGAGTTGCCGGAAGGGTAGTCGACGATCCTGGGTTGCGATGTCATGGCTGCGCCTGTTCGTGCCCGAACCCGAGCAGTTCCACGTCATGGGTATCGAGGGTGATGGACGGCAGGTTGAGGTTGACGGTGTTGTTGGGCATTGAGCTGGACCACCTCGCCCTGCGTCCATGGCTGGAGCTCTGCCAGGAAGACGGACTCACCATTGACCGTTCGTTGCATGTCAAGCCATTTCTGCAGCGCCTGCGGGGCGGGGCCGGACAGGATGGCGGATACGTTGGCTGCGCTTTCGCGGCGAAGGCTTTCGGCCGGGTTCAAGACAAGGTTTTCATTGAAGACCTTCTTCTGTGCCGCGATGGTGTCCCGGTTCCGGCGGGCATATCGCGCGCCAAGTTCTTTGGCTTCGTCGATGAGGTCGTCCACGGGCACCAGTCGATTCACCAGGCCCATCTGATGTGCCTCCCGCGGGGTGTACATCCGGCCCTCGAGCAGCATCTCCAGCGCCCTGGCGGCCCCGATGAGCTGGGCTAGTCGCTGACCTCCGACGGTGGTGGTCAAACCGATGAGGAGCTCGGGGAGTATGAAGCCCACGGATTCGTCATCGGCGGCCAAACGGACGTCGAAGCAGACCGACATCTCCAATCCTCCGCCGCCGCATGGCCCTCCGATCGCGGCGATGTAGACCGCAGGCGATCGCATGACGCGCAGCACGACCTGATTGAATCGCGTGACGTTTAGGAATCGGCTGACGGGAGTTCGCTCCAGGGCCTGTTCGCCGCCGGGTAGGGCACCGACGACGTCGACGCCCCGCATGAGGTTCAGCAGTGTCTGATCCGATAGAGGACGCCCGACGCGCTGGGTGGCGGCGAGAATTTCGGCGATGTCGAAGTGAGTGATGTAGCGCTTTGGTACGCCTCCGGTGAGGACGACCGCGCCGACACTGACGTCGCCGTCGACGGCTGCGGTGAGGGTGTCAAGGTCCTTCTGCATCCGTGCCGTCA
>JAOPWF010000551.1 GCA_025965815.1 Mycobacterium sp. | reverse complement strand
ATGTGGTGACCCCGTCGCTCTACTCCCGCTATGACCCGAAGTCGGCGCCCGCGGAGTGGGTCGAGCGTCCCGGGGATGCCGCAGAGGTAGGCCGCGCGGCGCTGTTGGTCAGCGGTGTCGACCCCGGCTGGGCCAACGACGCGCTCGCGGTGATTGCCGCCGGCCTCTGCACCCGGATCCGGACCATCCACTGCCAGGAGATCTTCGACTACTCCACCTACGACCAGCCGCACGCGGTCCGGGTGCTGTGCGGGTTCGGCCAGCCGATGGATGAGGTGCCGATGATGCTGCTCCCGTCGGTGCCCACCATGGTGAGGGGCGGCAACATCCGCTTGATCGGCCGGGGCCTCGGGCTCGTGATCGACGACATCACCGAGAGCGTCGAGCGCCTCCCGCTGACGCAGGCCGTCGACAACGTGATGGGCCACTTCGACGAGGGCACCCAGGGCGCGTTCTGGCTGAAGATCATCGGCTCGGTCGGCGGACGCAAGCGCATCGTCATCGATCACATCACCCGCATCGACCCGTCCTGCGCGCCGGAATGGCCCCAGCCCGACGAAGGCGTCGGCGACCACCGCGTGATGATCGTCGGCGACCCGCAACTCACCATCGTCACCCGCGCCGACGTCCCGGGCGGAACCCGCGCCGACGGCGGCAACACCACCGCGGTCAACCGACTGCTCGGCGCGATCGGCTGGTTGGCCACCCAGAAACCGGGCATCTACGACGGCCTGGAGGTGCCATCCATCCGCCGCTACCGCCGGAGATCGAAGCCGAACGGTGGTCAACCGACTGAGTGTTGGGCTCGCCCTGATCGTGACCGGTGACGCGCGGGACTTCGCCCGCGTAGGGTCGACCCGGTCAGCCTGTTGAAGCGAAGTCGAGATGAGCAGCAGCACTAAATTGACCCCGGCCTCTCTGCGGGAAGCCTTCGGCCATTTTCCGTCCGGCGTGATCGCGATCGCCGCCGAGATCGATGGCACCCGGGTCGGGTTGGCGGCCAGTACGTTCGTTCCGGTCTCCTTGGATCCGCCGCTGGTGTCGTTCGCCGTCCAGAACACCTCGGAAACCTGGCCGAAGCTGAAGGACCTGCCGCGCCTGGGAATCAGTGTCCTCGGGGAATCGCACGATGAGGCCGCCCGGACGTTGGCCGCCAAGACCGGGGACCGCTTCGCCGGCTTAGCGACGGTTTCGACGGGCAGCGGTGCGGTGTTTGTCGAGGGCACCAGCGTGTGGCTGGAGAGTTCGATCGAACAGATGATCCCTGCCGGCGACCACACCATCGTGGTGCTGCGGGTCAGCGATATCACCGTTCATGACGACGTGCCGCCGATTGTCTTCCATCGCAGCATATTTCGCCGGCTGGGCGCCTGACCCAGCCGACGAATCACGGCCTCAGGGGCGTTCGCCGAGTTCTTCGCGGTAGCCCTGGATGCGCTGCTCGATCTCGGCGGCGTCGTCGGGGCGCCCTTCCTTGCGGGCGAGATCAGCGCGCAGAGACAACTCGCGGATCGCGGTGCGAATCTCGGTGATACTTGTGGTTTCTCGCATGGTGTCGATTCTGCCTTTCCGTGTCGTGGCGCCGGGTCTCGGCGGCCAATGTCGGGCTCGGCATGTTCGAGATTACGCGGGTCGAGGGCGATATTTAACGCCCTTCGATCATCGCTCACCCCGGTTGAACAGCTTGTTGCCCAACCACACGATCGGGTCGTACTTCTTGTCCACCACACGCTCCTTCATCGGGATGAGAGCGTTGTCGGTGATCTTGATGTGCTCGGGGCACACCTCGGTGCAGCACTTGGTGATGTTGCACAGCCCCAACCCGTGCTCGGACTGAGCGGTGGCGGGGCGGTCCAGCGTGTCGAGCGGGTGCATGTCGAGTTCGGCGATGCGCATCAGGTAGCGCGGGCCGGCGAACGACTGCTTGTTGTCCTCGTGGTCGCGGATCACGTGACAGGTGTTCTGGCACAGGAAGCACTCGATGCACTTGCGGAATTCCTGCGAGCGGTTCACATCCTCTTGCATCATCCGGTACTCACCGGGCTGCAGGTCCTTCGGCGGCGTGAAGGACGGGATCTCGCGCGCCTTCTCGTAGTTGAAGGACACATCGGTGACCAGATCGCGGATCACCGGGAACGCCCGCAGGGGAGTGACCGTGATCGTCTCGTTCTCCTCGAACGTGGACATCCGGGTCATGCACAGCAGCCGCGGCCGTCCGTTGATCTCGGCCGAACAGGAGCCGCACTTGCCGGCCTTGCAGTTCCATCGCACGGCGAGGTCGCCGGCCTGCGTCTGCTGCAGCCGGTGGATGATGTCGAGCACCACCTCGCCCTCGTTGACCTCGACGGAGTAGTCCTGCAGCTCGCCACCGTCGAGGTCGCCGCGCCATACCCGCAGTGTCGCGGTGTAGGTCATTTCTGTCTCCTTGCGGGATGCTCGGCCAGCTCGTCCTCGGTGAAGTATTTCTCCAGTTCGCTGATGTCAAACAACGCGAGTAGGTCGGGCCGCATCGGTGGCTGCTGCTCTTTCTCGATGCTCACGTCGGGCACCACCGGATCGCCGTCGTCCTCGCGGCACTGCAGCAGGATCTTGCGCCAGTTGGGATCCATCGAAGGGTAGTCGTCACGGGTGTGTCCGCCACGGCTCTCCTTGCGCTCCAGCGCTGCCTTCGCCACACATTCGCTGACCAGCAGCATGTTGCGCATGTCGATCGCCAGATGCCAGCCCGGATTGAACTGACGCTGCCCCTCGACCACCAGGTTTTTGAACCGCTGCCGCAGCTCGTCCAGCTTGGACAGCGCCTCGGTGATCTCGGCGGCTCGCCGGATGATGCCGACCAGTTCGTTCATCGTGTCCTGCAGGTCCAGCTGCAGGGTGTACGGATTCTCCGGCTTGGCCTCTTCGCCGGGCCCGGCGAACGGCGCGAGGGCCTGCTTGGCGGCCGCGTCCACGGCCTCCTCCGACAGCTGCGGCCGGTTCTTCAGTGCCCGGACGTAGTCGGCCGCACCCAGCCCGGCCCGACGGCCGAACACCAGCAGGTCCGACAGCGAGTTACCGCCGAGCCGGTTCGACCCGTGCATGCCGCCCGAGCACTCACCCGCGGCGTACAACCCGGCCACGGTGGCCGCGGCGGTGTCCGGGTCGACCTCGATGCCGCCCATCACGTAGTGGGCGGTGGGGCCGACTTCCATGGCCTCCTTGGTGATGTCGACCTCGGCCAGCTCCATGAACTGGTGATACATCGACGGCAGCCGGCG
>JAOPWF010000485.1 GCA_025965815.1 Mycobacterium sp. | reverse complement strand
GCACCGCCGCAGTTCGAGGTGATGTACCTGTTGAGCGGCTGCGACTCCGGCAGCCTCGACGACCTGCGCGGCCGGCTGGAGCAACTCGGCGAGTCGGTGGCCATCGCGGCATCGATCGCCGACGGTGACGACCGCTATTCGGTCCACGTGCATTCCGACGACGCCGGTGGTGCGGTGGAGACCGGGCTGGACTTCGGAACACCCAGCCGGATACAGATCACCGCCCTCGCCGGATCGGTGGGGTCACACGCACCGGGTGGCTGGACCCGCCCGCGCGCGGTGCTGGCCGTCGTCGACGGCGCGGGGGCCGAGGCGTTGTTCTCCAGCGAGGGCGCCCAGGTGCTGCGGCCCGACGCCGACGTGCCCGATCCGACGTCGGCGATCAGCGCGAAGCAGATCCTGCGGGCACTCGTCGACTCCGGCGCAGCGCAGATCATGGTGCTGCCCAACGGCTACGTCGCGGCCGAGGAACTGGTCGCCGGGTGCACCGCCGCCATCGGCTGGGGGATCGATGTCGTGCCGGTCCCGACCGGCTCCATGGTGCAGGGCCTGGCCGCGCTCGCCGTCCACGATCCCGGGCGTCAGGCCGTCGACGACGGATACACCATGGCGCGCGCCGCCGCGTCGGCCCGGCACGGTTCGGTGCGCGTCGCCACCGAGGAGGCGTTGACGTGGGCCGGGGCCTGCCGGCCCGGCGACGGCCTCGGCATCTCCGGCGACGAGGTGCTGATCGTCGGTGAGGACATCGCCGCCGCCGGGGCGGGGCTGATCGACCTGCTGCTGACCGCCGGTGGTGAACTCGTCACCGTACTGACCGGCGCCGAGGTCGACCAAGGCGTGGGCGCCGCACTGGAAGAACACGTCCACCGCTGCCACCTCGGCGCCGAACTGGTGACCTACCACACCGGCCACCGCGGCGACTCGCTGCTGATCGGGGTCGAGTAGCCGTGGTCGCTCTGACCGACCGCCTCGATCACGTCCTGGGCGCGAAGGCGGCCAATCAGCTCGACGACGTCTTCGGAATTCGCACCGTCGACGACCTGCTGCGGCACTTTCCGCGCAGCTACAGCCACGGCATGACCGTGCGCGAGGGCGAGGAACTACACCTCGAGGAAGGTGAGCACGTCACGTTCGTCGACGTCATCACCAAGGCCGTAGCCAGGCCGATGAAGCGACAGCCCGGCAAGCGCCAACGGGACTACCTGGTACTGACATTGGGACACCGGCGACCTCAGGTGACCGCCACCTTCTTCAATGCCGACTACCTCAAGAAGGACCTAAGGGAGGGCACCCGCGTGATGCTCTCCGGGGAGGTCAGGTACTTCAGGCAGACGCTCCAACTGACCCACCCCGCATTTCTCGTCCTTGACTCGTCGCGCGGCAAGACCGCGGGCACAAAGTCGCTGAAGACGATCGCTGAAACTTCGCAGGACGCCAGCGGCGAGGTGCTGTTGTCGGCATTCGAGCGTGAGTTCTTCCCGATCTACCCGGCCAGCGCAAAGCTGCAGAGTTGGGACATCTACGCCTGCGTGCGTCAGCTCCTCGACGTGCTCGACCCCGTCGACGATCCGCTGCCGGAATCGTTTCTGCGGCAATGGAATCTGATATCGGAGGACGAAGCGCTGCGGGCCATCCACCTTGCCGAGAGTGAGTCGGAACGCGAGCGGGCCCGTCAGCGGCTGACCTTCGACGAGGCCGCCGGACTGCAATGGGCGCTCCTGCAGCGACGCTACGGCGAACTGTCCGAATCCGGGGCACCCGGGCCGCGCACCGACGACGGACTCGCTGCCGCGCTGTCCGAGCGGCTGCCGTTCGACTTGACCCGCGGCCAGCACGAGGTGCTCGACGTGTTGTCTTCCGAGATCGCCGCGAACCGGCCGATGAACCGCCTGCTGCAGGGCGAGGTGGGATCGGGTAAGACCATCGTCTCCGTGCTGGCGATGCTGCAGATGATCGATGCCGGCTACCAATGCGCACTGCTGGCCCCCACCGAAGTCCTTGCCGCCCAACATGCCCGATCGATTCGTGATGTGCTCGGCCCGCTCGCCCTGGGCGGCCAGCTCGGCGGCGCCGACGACGCCACCAGCGTCACGCTGCTGACCGGCTCCATGTCGCCGGCGCAGAAGCGCGAAGTGCGCGCACAGGTTTCGGCCGGGCAGGCCGGCATCGTCATCGGCACGCACGCGCTGCTGCAGGACAACGTGGAGTTCGACCGGCTCGGCATGGTCGTGGTCGACGAGCAGCACCGGTTCGGAGTCGAGCAGCGAGATCGCCTGCGCGCCAAGGCTCCTGCCGGTCTGACGCCGCATCTGCTGGTGATGACCGCGACCCCGATCCCACGCACCGTCGCGCTCACCGTCTACGGCGACCTGGAGACCTCGACGCTGCGCGAACTGCCCCGCGGTCGCCAGCCAATTACCACCAACACGATTTTCATCAAGGACAAGCCGCAGTGGCTGCAGCGCGCGTGGCAGCGCATCGCCGAGGAAGTGCAGGCGGGCCGGCAGGCCTACGTCGTCGCGCCGCGCATCGACGAGACCGACGAAGGCGGCGGCGAAGGACCGCCGTCGACCACCGTCGTCGAGCTGTTCGACCGCCTGCAACACGGCCCGCTGGCCGGACTGCGGATCGGCTTGATGCACGGGCGGCTGCCCGCCGACGAAAAGGACGCGGTGATGGCCGCCTTCCGGGTCGGCGAGATCGACGTGCTGGTCTGTACGACCGTCATCGAGGTCGGGGTGGATGTTCCCAACGCCACGGTCATGTTGGTGATGGACGCCGACCGGTTCGGCATCAGCCAGCTGCACCAGTTGCGCGGGCGGATCGGCCGCGGCAGCCACCCCAGTCTGTGCCTGCTGGCGACCAGGCTGCCGCCGCCGTCGAAGGCCGGCGAACGGTTGCAGGCGGTGGCGGGCACGCTCGACGGTTTCGAACTGGCCGACCTTGACCTCAAGGAGCGCCGCGAAGGAGATGTGCTGGGCCGCAGCCAGTCCGGCCGTGCCATCACCCTGCGCCTGCTCTCACTGGCGGAGCATCGCGATGTCATCGAGGCGGCCCGCGAGCTCTGTGAAGAGGTCTACGCCGAGGACGCCAACGCCGCGGCGCGCGCCGGGTTCGCGCTGCTGGCAACGCGATTCGCCGAGCCCGACACGATCGAGTATCTGGAGAAGTCGTGACCCGGCGTCGGCTGCTGTGGCTGTCGGCGACGGTGGCGCTGGCGGTGCTGGTGGCCTGTCAGGTGGTCGCCGGGTCTGGGGACGACCGCGCAGCCTGGTTCGTCGCCCAGGCCGACATCCCCACTGTCACCGAGGGAGTGGACCCGCTCGACGGGGTGGCGGTGGTGCCCGTCCGCGTCCGCGGCTACGACTACCGTAGGGCCGCGTTCGGCGACGCGTGGACCGACGACAACGACGCGCCCGGTGGTCACAACGGCTGCGACACCCGCAACGACATCCTCAACCGAGACGTGATCGACAAGACCTTCGTGTCCATCAAACGATGCCCCGACGCCGTCGCGACTGGCACACTGCACGACCCCTATACCAACGCGACGGTCGCATTCGTGCGGGGAAACCAGATCGGCGCATCGGTGCAGATCGACCACATCGTGCCGCTTGCGCTGGCGTGGGATCTGGGCGCCAGATTCTGGACCGATGAGCTGCGGGTCCGGTTCGCGAACGATCCGGCGAACCTGATCGCGGTGGCCGGCAAGGCCAACCAGGACAAGGGCGACGGTGAACCGGCGGCGTGGATGCCGCCGAACACCGCGTTCTGGTGCCAGTACGCGGTGCAGTTCGTCGCGGTGCTGCGCGGTTACGCGCTGCCGATCGACGAGGGGTCGGCGACGGTGCTGCGCCAGGCCGCCGCCACCTGCCCGGTCGGTTGAATCATGCGCTACCCTGCAAGCAGGTGGCTTACGTACCGGTGTAGGTCTCCGGGTCCTGCCGGAACCGGGTGCCGTCGTTCAGCGCGTCGAGGGCGACCATCTCATCGCCGGTCAACTCGAAGTCGAAGACGTCGATGTTCTGGGCGATGCGCTCGGGAGACGACGAGCGCGGGATGACGACGTTGCCCAGTTGCAGGTTCCAGCGGAGCAGCACCTGAGCCGGTGTCCTGCCGTGCGCCGACGCGATGGAGGTCACCGCGGAGTTGTCGATCAGCTTGCCGATTCCCAGCGGGCTGTAGGCCTCGGTGACGATGCCGTTCTCGGCG
>JAOPWF010000437.1 GCA_025965815.1 Mycobacterium sp. | reverse complement strand
GGCGCTCGGCGAGCAGCAACGCCCGCTGTCGGAGATGATGGCGGATTACCAGCGCTACGAGGCGTCCGGCGAGATCAACTTCACCGTTGCCGACGCGCCGGCGTGCGTCGACGCGGTGCTGAAGTCGTTCGGCTCGGACATACATTCCATCGACCACCTGGACGGGGTCACCGTCGATCTGGGCAGCGGCAGCTGGTTCAACCTGCGGACGTCGAACACCGAGCCGTTGCTGCGCCTCAACGTCGAGGCGCGCACTACTGAGGATGTCGAGATGGTTGTGAGTCGGGTTGCCGCCCAGATCGATTCGCAGGCAGAGGCGCCGACATGAGCGCTCCCCACGCCACGGTCGACCTGGATGACGTCGAGGGCCTGCTCGCCGCCGACCGGGACGGTTTGCTGCGGGCGGCGTCGACCGCGGGCGCCCAGGTGCGGGCCACCGCCGCAGCGGTCGACGAGGGGGCACTGGAGCTGCTCGGTGACCAGCGGCCGCGCACGGTGATCTGGGTCGCCGGCCGCGGAACCGCCGAGACCGCGGGGACGATGCTGGCCGCGACGGTCGGCGGCTCGGCAGCCGCACCGATCGTCGTCGTGCCGGAGGTGCCGCCCTGGATCGGCGCGCTGGACGTTCTGGTGGTGGCCGGAAACGACCCGGGCGACCCGGCGCTGGTCGGCGCCGCGGCGACGGGGGTGCGGCGAGGTGCCCGCGTGGTGGTAGCCGCGCCGTACGACGGACCGCTGCGCGACGCCACCGCCGGCCGCGCTGCCGTGCTGGCGCCGCGGCTGTGGGTGCCCGACGACTTCGGGCTGACCCGCTATCTGGCCGCCGGACTTGCCACGCTGCACGCGACCGGTGCCGGGCCGCCGACGGATCTGACCGCGCTGGCCGACGAACTCGACGCCGAGGCGTTGCGCAACAGCGCTACCCGCGAGGTGTTCACCAATCCGGCCAAGGCGCTGGCCGAACGCCTCTCCGGGCGCACCGTCGTGCTGGCCGGTGACTCCGCCCCGACGCTTGCGCTCGCCCGTCACGGCGGCGCGACGCTGCTGCGGGTGGCCCACCAGGCCGTCGCGGCAGTCGGTCTCGCCGACGCTCTGGTCGCGCTGCGCGGCGGAATGTCCGCCGGCCCGGGTGCGGGGGAGAGCTACGAGGCGGCGCTGTTTCACGACGACGAGATCGACGGGCCGCGTACCGCACGGCTGCGCACCCTGGTCCTGACGCTGCTCGCCGAACGGGCGGTGGTGACCGCCAGAGTTGCCGGGCTCGACGACCTCGACGTCGTCGGAGCCGAGGACGTGGGGGACGGGGTGGCCGCGCCGGTTGACACCGGGCGACCCGACGAGGAGCTGGCGACGCTGGCGGTGCGTTTGGAGATGACGGCTGTGTACCTGAGATTGGTGCGAGGTTAGGCGAGTGCAGCTACTACGCGGAGCGGTGCGGACATACGCATGGGGGTCGCGGACGGCGATCGCGGATTTCACCGGAAGGCCCACTCCGACAGCACATCCGGAGGCCGAGTTGTGGCTGGGAGCACACCCGGCCGATCCCGCGTGGCTGCAGACCGACACCGGTGAGCAGTCTCTGCTGGAGGCGCTGCGGGTCGACCCCGAGGGCCAGTTGGGCGCCGCGGTCCGCGGCCGGTTCGGCGACACGCTGCCGTTCCTGGTGAAGGTGTTGGCCGCCGACGAGCCGCTGTCGTTGCAGGCCCACCCGAGCGCGCAGCAGGCGGTGGAGGGGTTCGCCCGGGAAGAGCGGATGGGCATCCCGATCTCGTCGCCGGTCCGCAATTACCGCGACCGCAGCCACAAACCCGAATTGTTGGTGGCGCTGGGAACATTCGAGGCGCTCGCCGGTTTCCGCCCTGCCGCCCGCACGGTCGAGTTGATGCTGGCGCTGTCGGTGTCCGACCTCGACCCGTTCGCGGACCTGCTGCTGGGACAGTCCGACGCCGACGGTCTGCGGGCGTTGTTCACCACCTGGATCACCGCACCGCAACCCGACCTCGACGCACTCGTGCCGGCGGTCCTCGACGGAGCGATCAACTATCTCCGTTCGGGTGCAACGGAATTCGCGGCCGAGGCCAAGACGATTCTGGAGCTGGGGGAGCGCTACCCGGGCGATGCCGGTGTGCTGGCGGCTCTGCTGCTCAACCGGGTGACCCTCAAACCGGGCGAGGCCATCTACATGGCGGCCGGAAACCTGCACGCCTACCTGCAGGGAATCGCCGTCGAGGTGATGGCCAACTCCGACAACGTGCTACGCGGCGGCCTCACGCCCAAACACGTCGACGTACCCGAGCTGTTGCGGGTGCTGGACTTCACCCCGACCACCGAGACGGCGCTGCGGCCGGAGGTGCTCAGTGACGGAGCCGAACTCGTCTACCGCACCCCGGCACCGGAGTTCGCGGTTTCGGTGTTGCGGATCGACGGCGATCGGCTTGGCCACGAGATCGATGCGCCGTCCCGCCACGACGGACCGCAGATCCTGCTGTGCAACCAGGGGTCGACGGTGGTACACGCCAAGTCCGGCGCCCTGACCCTGCAGCGTGGCGCCGCGGCCTGGGTGTCTGCGGACGACGGCCCGATCCGGTTGGTCGCTCAGCAGCCGACGAATCTGTTCCGCGTCACCGTCGGCCTCTAGTTCAGTGGTTCACCCAGGGGAGAGGACAGCCGATGTCGACAGCCGGTAGTACCCGGGCGATCCTGGCGGCACTGCTGGCCAACGCCGGTATCGCGGTGGCGAAGTTCATCGGCTACCTGATCACCGGAAGCTCGTCGATGCTGGCCGAGGCGGTGCACTCGGTGGCCGACACGTCCAACCAGGGGCTGCTGCTGTTCGGTCAGCGGCAGGCGCGCAAGGAGGCCGACCCGCTGCACCCGTTCGGCTACGGCCGCAGCCGCTACTTTTACTCGTTCGTGGTCGCGCTGGTGCTGTTCACGCTCGGTTCGGTGTTTGCCCTCTACGAGGGCTACCACAAGATCAGCCACCCCGAGCACCTGACGTCACCGGTCGTCGCGATCGTGATCCTGGTGGTGGCAATCGGCTTGGAAGGCTACAGCTTTCGCACCGCCATGGTGGAGTCGCGGCCGTTGAAGGGCAACGCCAGCTGGTGGCGCTTCATCCGCACCTCCCGCAATCCGGAATTGCCGGTGGTGCTGCTCGAGGACACCGGAGCGCTGGTGGGCCTGCTCTTGGCGCTGGCTGGTGTCGGCCTGACCGTCGTCACCGATAATCCGGTCTGGGACGGTGTCGGCACGGTGGCCATCGGCGCGCTGCTCGGTGTGATCGCGGTGATCCTGATGGTCGAGATGCACAGCCTGCTGATCGGTGAGGGCGCGACCCCCGACGAGGACCGGGCGATCCGGGCGGCGTTGGAAGGGACCGACCACGTGGAACGCCTGATCCACGTCCGCACACAGTATCTGGGCCCGGACGAGCTGCTGGTCGGCGCGAAGATCGCGCTCGCGCCGCAGGTCGATCTGGCCACCGTCGCCGCCGCCATCGATGCGGCCGAGGCCCGGGTCAGGGCCGCGGTGCCCGCAGCGCAGGTGATCTATCTCGAGCCGGACCTCGACCGCGCGCTGACCGGGTAGCGGTTTTCCATCACGGTCGGGGGTGCGCCGGTGCGCACCCGGCGGCGCTCGGCGAGTAGTGCCAGCATGTTGTGGCGGACGGTGCGGCCCAGGATCTTTGCCGACGGCACCATGTACAGGCTGTCCAGCAGGCTGAACCGGCGCAGAAACCATTCGGCGAGGACCGGATCGGTCTCGGCGGCGCCAAGGAACTGATCGAACAGTTCACCGACCATCCGGTACCACCGCGGCGCCGGCCCGGAGGCATTGTGCAGCACATGATCACCGATGGCGTTCATCGTCCACACCGGGTAGGTGGTCTTGGCCGTCGCGCGCGACAACCGGCCCGTGATATCGGGATCGGCCGACTCCAGAACCCCACGAAGGTTTCCGGCTTGGATCGAGGTCATCGTCATGCCCTGCCCGTAGGTCGGGTTGAAGCTGACGACCGCGTCTCCGAACGGGATGATCCCGGTGGGGAAGCGGTCGAGCTTGTCGTAGCGGCGCCACCTGCTGGTCGGATATTTGTGAAACGCCACCTCGCCGATGGTCTTCGCCTGCCGGATAGCGGCGGCATGACGCGCGGGCAGAATGTCGTCGGCCACCGCGCACATCTCTTCGAACGTGTGCGGCGGCTGCGCCTTGCCCACCCCGAACGTGGTCAGCCCCCAGGTGCCGTCCTCGTAGAACAGCATGCCCAGCCCGACCGGATGCTCCCGTGACGCGCCCGCGACGACGACCTTCTCGACCAGCAACCCGTCCGGGATGCGCAATTGCTGGGTGGCATAACCGATGCCGACGTCGACGGTGTCCTCGGTGGGACGGTCAAAGCCCCACTGCTGCAACCACACCGGCAGTCGCGTGCCCCTACCGGTGGCGTCCACGACCAGGTCGGCAGGCACTTCTTCTGCCGCTTTGCCCGCGGGGCCGTCGGATTCGAGCAGCACCCCGGTCACCCTGTCCTGCGCGGGGTCGAAGGACGGCTCGCGCACGGCGCGTTGCTTGATCTCGACGCCTGCGATGTCGATGACCCGCCGCCGGATCTGGTACTCCAACTGCGGTCGGCTCGGCACGTAGGCAGTGAACTCATCGCGCAGGGTGTGCGCCGTTCCCAGTACGTGACCCGCGGCGCCGAAGTGAATGCAGTCCGGTCGGTTCTCCAGCATCGGTACACCGGCGGCCACCATGTCCTCGAGCAGACCGGGGAACAGCGTGCCGAATTCCTGCGCCCCGCGGGCCATCAGGATGTGCACGTGCCTGCCCTGCGGCACGGCACTGCGGTTGGCCGGCGCCTGCGGCAGGTCGTCGCGGTCGAACATCGTGACGCGCTCGTAGAAGTCCGACAGCACCCGCGCCGCGCACAGTCCCGCGATGCTGGCCCCGACGACGACCGCGTGCTGTCCGAGGTATTTTTCCTGCCCACCCATGGACAGCGACAGTACTCGGTACATTGCCGACACCGGCCTTGCCTCGGGCGGACGTAATAAGACGTAATAAGCAGGTAGCAGAGGGGACAAGCGGATGGCGGAGCCGGTGGGCTGGGGGCACCTCCCGCTTGCGGGGGCGGGCGAGGCGACCCGGGGAAGGCCCGGTGGCGGACGAAGTCGGTCGAGCAGTCGATCGCGGACACCGACGAGCCGGGAACCCGGCTGCTCAAGAAACCTGACCTGGTGGGACCTCACCGTGTTCGGGGTGTCGGTGGTCGTCGGCGCGGGCATCTTCACCGTCACCGCGTCCATCGCGGGAAACATCACCGGCCCAGCCATCTCGGTGTCGTTCATCATCGCCGCGATCACCTGTGGTCTGGCCGCGCTGTGTTAC
>JAOPWF010000427.1 GCA_025965815.1 Mycobacterium sp. | reverse complement strand
CGGTCAGAAGCCAGAACACCAGCGCAATCACCGCCAGCACGATGATCACGTAGGAGATGGTTAGGCCGACTATCGCTCGTTCACGACCGCGTTGCCCCCTCCGTTTGATCTGTGAGAGTGCGACGTGGCCCAGTGCCGCGCCGACGGGGGCGAACACGAATGCGAACACGATCGACAAGGTCGCGAACGTGTTGACTTCCCCGCTTGGCCGACCCGACGGCGGGAAGACCGGACCTGTCGTCGGGGGTGAGCCGGGGGTGAGCGGCGGCATGTACCCCTGGGTGCTCGGCGGACCACCGAAGGGGTCCGAACCGAACGGGTCGGGCTGACCGCCCCCGTACCCGCCATGCGTCATCTGGTCATCCCGCCCTGCTCTGACGTCCTCTCGTCACCGATTCCATCACCATCAGCGGTGCGATATCCCCAGAACGGCGGTGCGAAATGTGATCGTGACGCTCGCGGACGGGTAGCGAAGAACGTCCTCGGCGAGCCTTGGACTCGCCGCGAGGTCGCGGCAGTGAACACGAACCCTGGGGGTCCGGTGGGACGTCGTGCGGCGGCACGTCGACGAATTCCGAGAGGCTCTGCTCGATGCCGTGCGGCAGCGACTGGTCGCCGATGTTGAGGTCGCCTCGTATCTGAGTGGTGGCATCGACTCATGCGCCGTCCTCGGGCTCGCGCAGCAGGGGATGGAACGGCCGATCCGCGCGTTTACTCTCACATTTGACAACGCGCTTTATGACGAAGCCAGCGTCGCTGAAGCTCAGGCCAAGCACGTGGGCGCGACGTATCACCCGATTCCGATCACCGGGCGGGAGATCGCCGACTCGTTCGCGGATGCGATCTGGCATTCCGAAACGCAGATGTTCAACGGCCACGGCGTCGCCAAGTATCTCCTCAGCCGTGCCGTGCGAGCAGCGGGCATCAAGGTGGTGTTCACCGGTGAAGGCGCCGACGAAATGCTGGGCGGCTATCCGTACTTCCGGGTCGACGCGCTGAATGACAACGCGGCGTTGAGTAGCGGGGAGAAGTCGGCGCTCCTCGATGAGATGCTCGGCGCAAATCCGGCGAGTCGCGCGATTTTGATGCCGGAACAGGTACGCACCCCGGAGATGCGGGCACTGGAACGCAGGTTCGGCTGGCTGCCGGCGACGCTCAACTTCGCTGCGGCCCAGACCAACAGCGTGGCCTCGTTGTTCCGCGACGATCTCCCGGCCTCCGTGCGGGAGTTTCAGCCGCTGCTGTCCGCGCTGGATCGCTTGCCGATTGCGCAACGCGTCGCTGGCCGCGACCGGCTGAATCAGATGCTCTATGTCAATGCCAAAACGGTATTGCCGAATTTCATTCTGAACTATCTCGCCGATCGGATGGAGATGGCTCACTCGATCGAAGGGCGCGTGCCGTTCCTGGACCACCATGTCGCCGAAGCAGCGGCTCGCGTGCCGGTGAACATGAAAGTGAAAGGCATTCGGGAGAAGCATGTTCTGCGCGAAGCGGCGAAGGATGTCTTGATCCCAGAGGTGTACGACCGGCAGAAGCATCCGTTCCTGACACCGCCGACACGCGACAAGAACGACCCGATGCTCACCTTCTACCGGGACACGTTCGCATCGCAAGCCGCGAAGGACCAGCCGATCTACGACATGACGAAAGTCTCAACGGCGCTCGATCAGCTGCTCGAATGCCCCGACGATCAGCGCATCGCGGTGGAAGGCGGTCTGCAGCGTGTGGCGAGCGTAATTGTGATGCAAGAGCTGTTTTCCATGGCGTGAGCCGCGTTGGTCGTGGCGGTTGCGGCGGGCTTCGGCCCCACCGCAGCGGCCAAAGGTGCACAAGGACTCGGCGTTCACTCGTCGGTCGGTCCAGCTAGCGTTGCAGTGGTCGATTCAGTTGGCTGAAGGCAAACTGCGGTGACAGGAGGGGCGGACATGAGTTTCCTTCCGCCTGCCGGTTGGTATCCCAACCCGAGCGGTGCACCTGGACAGCGTTACTTCGACGGGCGCGTGTGGACGGCACACCATCGCGCCGCCCCGCCACAGCCCATGGCCCGGCCCGCACCGCAGCCGTTGCCCATGCAGACCAGCGTTGTGGTCACCGGACCCAACCACGCACTGCACGCCGTACTGACGCTGCTGACCTTCTGGGCCTGCGGTGGCTGGGCATGGATATGGCTGATCGTCGCCCTGAGTAACCGTCGTCGCGTGCTCGTGGTGACCACGCCGCCGCCGTCGGCCCGGTAAGTGTCCACCCACCAGGGCTCAGCTCGGCACCCTGTCC
Organism: Mycobacterium sp.; assembly: GCA_025965815.1. Classification (GTDB taxonomy): domain Bacteria; phylum Actinomycetota; class Actinomycetes; order Mycobacteriales; family Mycobacteriaceae; genus Mycobacterium. Next base: position 889 of record JAOPWF010000427.1, on the reverse strand, counting down.
ACGATGCGGTTCGCTATCGTCTGCAGGCTGTCATCGAGGTCGTAACCCTGTGCGTCCAAGTCGATGACGACATTGGCTTCGGATGTGATGGCCCGGTCAGTACTGAAACCGGATTTGCCACCGCGCAGAGTGTTTCGCAACACCATGACCGTGCCGTTTAGCATCGGTTCCCCAACGTCGAGGACGAGCGGGTTGCCGTCGACGATCAGCGTCACCGACTTGCCCGCGCAGCCGCGCCACTCGGCGACCGTTCGTGACACGAGATTGGTTGCCGCGGCGGTACTTTCAAACGTCGACGCGGCCTCGTTCAGCAGGATTATGCCGCTTTCACCGTCACCGGAAAGCGCACGCGAGAAGGCCGCGCGAGAGGAGCTGCGCTCATATGCCGAGGCGCCCCCACCGAACAACGCGCTGACGCACTCGCGGGGCGTGACGTTGATGCCCTTGTCACCGCTCAGACCTGGCCCCTCCTCGACCTTGGCAAGATCGGGCGCGTTGACCGCCTGCTTGACCTCGTCGATGCTCAGCAACAGCTGCGGCAGCTGGGCGGCCTTGACGAGCCGCTCGTCCGGTGCGGCGGGACTCATCGCACCAGGAGGGGGCGACGCGACCGTCGAGGACCGACCCGGTCCTATGCGCACCACCGCCCAGACGACTACCGCGACGAGCGCAATGACGATGAACGCGTAGGACAGCGTCAGCCCGATCAGCGCGCGGTCGTGGCCGCGGTGCCCGGTGCGCCGGATCTGCGACAGCCCGAGATGAGCCAGCACCGCGCCCACTGGGGCGAACACGAACGCGAACACCACCGACAGGGTGGCGAATGTGTTCGTCTCATGACGAGGCGGCGGTGGCGGGGCAGATATGACCGGAGGCACCGGATAGGGAT
>JAOPWF010000400.1 GCA_025965815.1 Mycobacterium sp. | reverse complement strand
CGGGCACCAGATGCGCTACGACCTGTCGGCCGGTTTCCCGCTGATCACCACCAAGAAGGTGCATCTGAAGTCGGTGATCTACGAGCTGCTGTGGTTCCTGCGCGGCGACTCCAACGTCGGCTGGCTGCACGAGCACGGCGTCACCATCTGGGACGAATGGGCCAGTGCGACAGGCGATCTGGGGCCGGTGTACGGGGTACAGTGGCGATCGTGGCCGACGCCGTCGGGTCAGCACATCGACCAGATCAGCGCCGCGCTTCAGCTGCTGCGGAGCGATCCCGATTCCCGGCGCAACATCGTCTCGGCGTGGAATGTCGGTGAGATCCCGCAGATGGCGCTGCCGCCGTGTCACGCGTTCTTCCAGTTCTACGTCGCCGACGGTACCCTGAGCTGCCAGCTGTACCAGCGCAGCGCGGACATGTTTCTCGGCGTACCGTTCAACATCGCGAGCTACGCGCTGCTCACGCACATGATGGCCGCGCAGTCCGGGCTGGGTGTGGGGGAGTTCGTCTGGACCGGTGGTGACTGCCACATCTACGACAACCACGTCGAGCAGGTCACGCAGCAACTAAGTCGCGAACCGCGGCCCTATCCCGAACTTGTTCTCGGGCATCGTGATTCGATATTCGACTACGGTTTCGAGGACATCGCGATCAAGAATTACGACCCGCATCCGGCAATCAAAGCGCCCGTCGCCGTATGACGGCGGTGAGCCTGATCTGGGCTCAATCGCCTTCGGGTGTCATCGGACGCGGCGGCGGTATCCCGTGGCGGCTGCCCGAGGATCTGGTGCGCTTCAAAGAGCTCACTGTGGGCCATACCGTGCTGATGGGTCGGCTCACGTGGGAGTCGTTGCCCACCAAGTTCCGTCCGCTACCGGGCCGGCGCAACGTGGTGCTCACCCGGGACGCCGGCTATCAGGCCGACGGCGCTGAGGTGGTCACCGACCTCGACGATGCGCTCAAGGCCGCCGACGGCGAACTGTGGGTGATCGGCGGCGGTCAGATCTATGTCGCCGCGCTACCGCACGCCACCGGGTGCGAGGTGACCGAGGTAGATGTCAGTCTGCCGCGCGAGGATGGTGACGTGATCGCACCTGTCCTGGACGACAGCTGGATAACCGACGACGCGGATTGGCGGACGAGCCGTACCGGTCTGCGCTACCGGTTCAGCACCTATAGCCGCATATGACGGCCCTGACCGTCGCGCAGGCACGTCGGGTGGCTGTCGCCGCGCAGGGCTTCACGGAGCCCGGCCCGCGTGGCCCGCTGACCCGCGCGCATCTGCGCCGGCTGATCTCGCGGATCCAGGTGCTGCAGCTCGACTCGGTGTCGGTGGCGGTGCGCGCTCACTACGCGCCCGTGTTCAGCCGGCTCGGGCCCTACGACCGCGACGTCCTCGACCGTGCCGCGTGGAGCCACAGCGCCCGCTCGCCGCGCCTGCTGGTGGAGTACTGGGCGCACGAGGCGGCGCTGATGGCGGTCGACGACTGGCCGCTGTTGCGCTGGCGGATGCGGCAGTACCGCAACGGGCGGTGGGGCGCCCATGTGGTGGCCGAGAATCCGCAGCTGGTCGACGACGTCGTCGCCGCCGTCACCGAGCTCGGTCCGAGCACCGCCGGGCAGATCGAAGCGCATTTGGCCGCCGAGCCCCGCGGCGCCAAGGGGCCAGCCGGTCAAAATTGGTGGGATCGCAGCGACACCAAATGGGTCGCCGAGGCGCTGTTCGCGGCCGGGGTGCTGACCACCGCCACCCGCGTCGGGTTCGCCCGGCACTACGACCTGACCGAGCGGGTGCTGCCACCGGACGTGCTGGCGCGTCAGGTTGACGACGACGAGGCCGTGCACGAGCTGACGCTGCGCGCCGCCACCGCGGTGGGGATCGGCACCGAGGCCGATATTCGCGACTACTTCCGGCTGGCCGCCGCCCAGGTCAAGCCCGCGATCGCCAAGCTGGTCGCCGCCGGTGAACTCGAAACGGTGACGGTCGACGGCTGGACGGCTCCGGCGTACCTGCGGGCCGGGCAGATCGTGCCGCGGCTGGCCCGCGGTACGGCGCTGCTGTGCCCGTTCGATCCGTTGATCTTCTTCCGGCCGCGGGTGGAGCGGCTGTTCGACTTCCACTACCGCATCGAGATCTACACGCCTGCAGGCAAGCGCCGATTTGGTTACTACGTGTGGCCGCTGCTGCTCGACGGCGAGCTGGTCGGCCGCGTCGATCTCAAGGCCGAACGTGCGCGGGATGCGCTGCACGTGGTCGGCGCCTTCGCCGAACCCGAACAGTCGCCGGGGCGGGTGGCCGATGCACTGGCCGGTGAACTGAAGGCGATGGCGTCCTGGCTGGGGCTGGGCGGCGTGACGGTGGGCAGCCGGGGTGACTTGGCGGCGGGGTTGGCCCTGCACCTTTCCTCCTAAGGTATGGGCAGGCGATCAGCGGCCTGGAATGACTTGGGTGACCGTCGCGCGCAGGTCGGCGCCCTCGCGCCCCGAGATCGACGGTTGCCTGTCGAAGGTGGCGGTCCCGTCTTTGTCGACGGTGAAATTCCCCACCTGGTCCTGCCCA
>JAOPWF010000359.1 GCA_025965815.1 Mycobacterium sp. | reverse complement strand
GGCGATCATCCGGGCGCGGTGCGGGTCCAGCCCGGAGTCGCGGCTGATCAGGTCGAAGACCGCGTCGGTGCAGGCATCGGTGGCGCCCTCGACCTGCTCGGTGACCTGGGGCACGCCGACCAGGTCGTTCTCGAAAATCAGCCGGTAGCCCTGGCTGTCGTGCTCGATGAAGTCGAAGAACGCGTGGATCGCGGCGCGCAGGCGCTGCCGGTTGTCGGTGGTGGTGCGCAGCGCTTGGCGCACCCCGGAGACCAGATTCTCGACATGCCGGGCCAAGACAGCCAGGTAAAGCTCCAGTTTGCTGGAGAAGTGTTGGTAGAGAACGGGTTTGCTGACACCGGCGCGATCGGCGATCTCGTCCATGCCCGCCCCGTGATAGCCGCGGTCGACGAAAATCTCGCTGGCAGCAATGAGTAACTGGCCGCGGCGCTCGTCGCGCGGCAGCCTGTTGCCGCGCCGACCCGATCCGGGGGTGCTTGACGGGCCGCTACCGCGGGCCGCCTTGCCGCCTCTCCTCTCGGATGCATTGGCGAGATCGCTCATCAAGTCCTCAATCTGGTTCGTCCGACGGTTGCCGCCTGCGCGCACGCGGCTCGTCGAAACGACCCTACTACCAATTCACAGACCCGCTGGGTGCTGGCGCGCCAGCGGACGTCCGCGCGGGCCGGCAGCGGGTGGCGGCGGGCGCGCCAGGAGTGCGACGCGCAGTGCTACCCGCGCGGACTGTGCCATCCTGTTTCGGTGACCTACGACCCGGGGCGTCGCGGGGGGAGTCGCGTGCCAGTGCTGCGCAACGAGTGGCGAGAGCCGCTGCGCGCGCAGCGTGATCCGCTGGCCGAGGACTCGGGTCGGCCGAGATCCAACCGGGACGACCGGCGGCGGTGGCGCAAGCAGTCCTGGCTGGGCCGTTTCATCTCGACCTACGGCTGGCGTGCTTACGCGTTGCCGGTGCTGGTCGCCCTCACCGCGGTGGTGGTCTACCAGACCGTGACCGGAACGTCGGTCCCGAAGCCGCAGTCCGACGGTCCGGTCCAGGGGCCGCCGACCATCGGCGTGATGGGCAAGGCCATCATCGGTGCGCCGCCGAAGGGCCTCACCCAGTTCGACGCGAACCTTCCGACCGGCATCCTGCCCGACGGCGGGCCGTTCACCGAGGCGGGCGCCAAAACCTGGCATATCGTGCCGGGCGTCGACCCGAAGGTGGGTCAGGGCACCGCCAAGGCGTTCACCTACACGGTGGAGGTCGAGGACGGTGTCGACACCACGCCGTTCGGCGGTGACGACGGGTTCGCCCGGATGGTCAGCCAGACCCTGGGAAACCCGAAGAGCTGGACGCACAACCCGCAGTTCGCATTCATCCGGGTCGACAGCGGTGTGCCCGACTTCAGGGTGTCGCTGACCTCGCCGATGACGGTGCGGGACGGCTGTGGCTACGAAATCCCGCTCGAGGCATCCTGCTACAACCCGTCCTACGGGCCCGATGCGCAGCCCCGGGTGTTCATGAACGAGGCGCGCTGGGTGCGGGGCGCGGTGCCGTTCCAGGGCGACGTCGGGTCCTACCGTCAGTATCTGGTCAACCACGAGGTCGGTCACGCCATCGGCTATCAGCGCCACGAACCCTGCCCCGATAACGGCCAGCTGGCGCCGGTGATGATGCAGCAGACGTTCAGCACCGCGGACAACGACGCGGCCAGGTTCGACCCGGAGACCGTCAAACCCGACGGCAAGGCCTGCCGCTTCAATCCGTGGCCGTATCCGATCGCCTAGCGGGTACTCCGCAGGGAAGTACTGAGCGGCGATTGCCGTTGTTGTATTTATCTGTTGTGGTTGTGTGGAGGCCGGACGGCCCGTACGGCCGCACGTGACCGCGTGAATCGAGGAGATACCGGTGTCGACACCGTTGCCGCCGCTGGTGGAGCCAGCGGCTCGGCTGACGCGCGATGAGGTTGCGCGCTACAGCCGCCATTTGATCATTCCCGACCTGGGCGTGGACGGACAGAAACGCCTGAAGAATGCCCGTGTGCTGGTGATCGGCGCCGGGGGACTGGGATCGCCGACCCTGCTGTACCTGGCCGCGGCCGGTGTCGGCACGATCGGCATCGTCGAATTCGACGTCGTCGACGAGTCCAACCTGCAGCGCCAGATCATCCACGGGCAGTCCGACATCGGGCGGCCCAAGGGGCAGAGTGCCCGCGACTCCATCCGCGAGATCAATCCGCTGGTCGACGTGCGGTTGCACGAGGTGCGCCTTGAGCCGGAGAACGCCGTCAATCTGTTCAAGCAGTACGACCTCATCCTGGACGGCACCGACAACTTCGCGACCCGCTACCTGGTCAACGACGCCGCCGTGCTGGCGGGCAAGCCGTATGTCTGGGGTTCGATCTACCGTTTCGAAGGCCAGGTGTCGGTGTTCTGGGAGGACGCTCCCGACGGGCGTGGCCTGAACTACCGCGACCTGTACCCGGTCCCCCCGCCGCCGGGCATGGTGCCGTCCTGCGCGGAGGGCGGGGTGCTGGGCATCCTGTGCGCCTCCATCGCCTCGGTTATGGGTACCGAGGCCATCAAGCTGATCACCGGCATCGGCGACCCGCTGCTCGGCCGGCTGATGATCTATGACGCGCTCGACATGACCTACCGGACGATCAAGATTCGCAAGGATCCGGAAACGCCGAAGATCACAGAGCTCATCGACTACGAGGAGTTCTGCGGCGTGGTGTCCGACGAGGCGGCGGCGGCCGCCGCGGACTCCACCATCACCCCGCGTGAGCTGCGCGAGTTACTGGACTCCGGAAAGAAGCTCGCGCTGATCGACGTCCGCGAGCCGGTGGAGTGGGACATCAACCACATCGAGGGCGCTGAGCTGGTGCCGAAGTCGACGATCGAGTCCGGTGACGGGCTGGCCAAGCTGCCGCACGACCGTACGCCGGTGCTGTACTGCAAGACCGGGGTCCGCTCGGCCGAGGCGCTGGCCGCGGTGAAGAAGGCGGGCTTCGCCGACGCGATGCACCTGCAGGGCGGCATCGTGGCCTGGGCCAAGCAGCTGCAGCCCGACATGGTGATGTACTGACGACGCCGGTGGGCAGCAGCGCTGGGCGCACGTCCCCGCAAGGGGGAGGGACCCCCACCCGCTTGCGGGGGGACGACTCGGGGTAAGACACAGCTGGTCAGAGCACCGGTCTACGGTGGGCGCACCGGTAGCCTGACCCTGTGACTGTCGAACGGCCGCCGGACCATGTGCTGGCGACGTTCGGATTGAGCGGTCTTCGGCCCACCCAGTTGGGCTTCGGCTGGGAGGGCGGCTGGCGCTGCGGCGAAGTGGTGCTGTCGATGGTCGCCGATCACGCTCGCGCCGCCTGGTCGGCGAAGATCCGCGAGACGCTGTTCGTCGACGGCGTGCGCCTGGCCCGGCCGGTCCGGTCCACCGACGGCCGCTACGTGGTGTCGGGTTGGCGGGGAGACACATTCGTCTCGGGCACGCCCGAGCCGCGTCACGACGAGGTCGTATCGGCCGCGGTGCGGCTGCACGAGGCGACGGCGAGACTGGAGCGGCCGCGCTTCCTGACCCAGCCGCCCGTCGCGCCGTGGGCCGACGTCGATGTCTTCATCGCGGCCGACCGCGCCGCGTGGGAGGAACGCCCGTTCCACTCGTTGCCGTCGGGTGCCCGGGTGTCGCCGGGTTCGCCGGACGGGCAGCGATCCATCGACCTGATCAACCAGCTCGCCGGGCTGCGCAGGCCGACCAAGAGTCCCAACCAGCTGGTGCACGGAGACCTGTACGGCACAGTCCTTTTCGCCGGCACCGCCGCTCCGGGTATCACCGACATCACCCCGTACTGGCGGCCCGCGTCGTGGGCGGCCGGGGTGGTCGTCGTGGACGCGCTGTCCTGGGGTGAGGCCGACGACGGTCTCATCGAGCGGTGGAGCCAACTACCGGAGTGGCCTCAGATGCTGTTGCGGGCGCTGATGTTCCGGCTTGCGGTGCACGCGCTGCATCCTCGTTCGACGGCGGCGGCGTTTCCGGGCCTGGCCCGCACGGCGGCGTTGGTACGCCTGGTGCTCTAGTACGCCCGACGCTCCAGAACGAATGCCGGGCCGAGCCTTCACCGCGCAGCGGAATCCGGCCGTCGGCGGCCAGCACGCCTTCGGCGCGCAGCAGTTCCAGCTGACGGGTGGCCAGATGCGGCGCCGGCCGGCCGGAAGCGGTGATGACCCGGTGCCAGGGCAGATCGGAAGAATCGGTGCGCATGATCCAGCCGACGATGCGGGGACTGGGAAGCCCTGCCGCCGAAGCGATATCGCCGTACGTGGCAACCCGGCCCGCGGGAATGTCGGCGACGAGCGCCCGCACGGTTTCGACCTGTTCGTCGGTGATCGCCGCCACGGCTACCGTCACCCGAGCCGTTCCCGGATCACGGCCGCGGTCTCGTTCGGCAGTGCCTGCGGCACCATGTGGTCGCAGTCGAACTCCACCAGCGCGAAGTCGTCGCCCAGCTGCTCCCCCAGCGCGGCGATAAGTTCGTCGGACACGTACGGCGGGCTGGTCCGGCCGGCCCGAACAAGGGTGGTCGGGGTTCCGCTGTGTGGCAACGCGATATCGCGGGCCAGCTCGCTCCAGTACGACATCATCGCCGGAACGCTGATTCGCCACCCGGACCGTCCGTTGGGTAGGTCGATCAAGTGCTCGTCGAGTTCGGCGTCCAATTGGGCGCTGTCCACGTCACCCCAGGAGCCCGACACCCTCTCCGCGCGTGCCTGGCCCCGGTCGGTGTAGTCGGGCGAGGCCAGCATCTCGTCGGCGATCTCCCGCATCCACTCACCGTCCAGGCCGACGGCGGGATCCAGTAGCACCAGCGCGGACACCAGATCCGGCCGGGCGGCCGCCAGGTTCAGCGCCACCGCCCCGCCGAAGGAGTGCCCGACGACCGGCACGGGGCCCGGCGCCAGGTCTTCCAGCAGCGCCGCGAGCGCGGAAACGTTCGCGTCGATGGTCCACGGCGCGGCCCACGACGACCGGCCGTGACCCAGCAGATCCGGTGCTGCCACCGCGATTTCGGGCAGCTGCTGTGTTGCGATGCTCTCCCAGCGCCTGCCGTGCCCCGTCAGCCCGTGAATGGCCAGCAGCTGCACCGGGCCGCGCGGACCGTAGCTGTGGAGGAACAGATCATCGTGCAGATGGGCAGTGCTCACGGCGTTGATCGTGCCAGTCCCGGCCACCGCGCGCCGGCGGACCGGCCGACTTGTCGGACCCGCGTGATGACATACCGACATGTCCGCTCCACGCATCGCCCTGCCGCCGACCGCGCTGACCGACCCGGCTGTGCGTGGCGTAGTGCGGGTGCTCGGCGGCCCGGGCACCGGAAAGAGCAGTCTGCTCGTCGAGACGGCCGCCGCGCACATCGCCGACGGGATCGACCCGGAATCGGTACTGCTGCTGACCGGTTCGGCGCGCATCGGCAACGAGGCCCGCGCGGCGCTGACGTCGCGGCTGTTGGGCTCGCGGAACCTGGCGCCGTGCCGGGCCGTGGTTCGTGAGCCACTGGTGCGAACCGTGCACTCGTATGCGTTCGCGGTGTTGCGCTTGGCAGCGCAGCGCAACGGCGACCCGCCGCCGCGGTTGATCACCGCTGCCGAGCAGGACGGCATCATGCGCGAACTGCTGGCCGGTGACCTCGAGGACGGCGCCGCTGCGGCCGTGGGCTGGCCGAAGCAGCTCCGGCCCGCGCTGAGCACGGTGGGGTTCGCCAATGAACTGCGCGACCTGATGGCCCGCTGCACCGAGCGCGGCGTCGACCCGGTCGGACTGCAGCGGATCGGGCGGCTGTCGGGCCGGCCGGAATGGGTCGCCGCCGGGCAGTTCGCCCAGCAGTACGAGCAGGTCATGCTGCTGCGTTCCGCGGTGGGCATGGCGGCCCCGCAGGCGACCGTCCCGGCACTGGGCGCCGCCGAACTGGTCGGGGTCGCCCTCGAGGCCTTCGCGCTCGACGACGAGCTGCTCGCCGCCGAACGGAGCCGCATCAGGGTCTTGCTGGTCGACGATGCGCAGCACCTGGATCCGCAGGCCGCCCGGCTGGTGCGCGCGCTCGCGGTGG
>JAOPWF010000348.1 GCA_025965815.1 Mycobacterium sp. | reverse complement strand
CCGTCTCCTGCGCACCCAGCCGCTGGCTCCGGGGCCCGAAGGCCACGTTGTCGGCCACGGTCATGTGGGGGAACAGGGCGTAGTGCTGGAACACCGTGTTGACGTTGCGTTTGTGGGGCGGCACCCGGGAGACGTCCGCACCCTTCAGCCGGATCGCGCCCTCGGTGGGGCTTTCGAAGCCGGCGATCATCCGCAGCGTCGTCGTCTTGCCGCAGCCGGACGGGCCCAGCATGGAGAAGAACTCGCCCGAACCGATCGAGAAGTCGGCGTCGGCCACCGCCACGTAGTCAGCGAAGCGCTTGGTGACGTGGTCGATCTCGATGACGGGTTCGCCCACCGAGTGGCCGGCTCCATCCTGTCCCGTTTGTTGATCTGTGGCTTTTGTGCCGGTGTTGGTCAGGGCGATCCTTCCTCGTGCTCCCTTACGGAACCACTGCTCGGCGGGCTCGCCCCCAGGCTGGTCGGCCTCACCCCGGGATAAACCATCTCCGATCTCAACGACCTCCGCAAGCGATTCCGCAACGAATTTACATCTTGACAATGGAATCCCTCGTGCATTGTGCATCCATGTGCCAAATTCTGCGCGGCGCGGGATCAAGGATCATCCCGCTTGACACCGCAGGGCCAACCCTGAGGAGATCGGACCATGTTCATTCACCCGTGGGACGCCGCTCTCGATGAGGCGGAATGGCGTACCTGGATCGCCGACGGCCATGACTTCGGGCAACTCGTCGCCAACGGCGGTCCCGGCGATTTTCCGTCCGTCGTTCCCACTCATTTCTGCCCTGCTTACGACTCCGCGCTGTTAGTGCACCTGGCCAGACCCAACCCGATCTGGCCGGTGATCGAGCGCGACGCCAACGTCGTGCTAAGCGTCGTGGACGACTACGCGTTCATTCCGACGACCTGGCGGGCCAAGGCCGGAGGGCCGGAGGAAGACGGGGTGCCGACGAGTTACTACGCGGCCGTGGTGTTCGCCTGCCGTGCAGAGATCGTCGACGAACCGCAAGGAAAGGTCGACCTTCTCAAAGCACAACTCGCACATTTCCAACCGAACGCCGACTATGCCGATGTCGCGGTCGGACAGCCCCCCTACGGTCGGTTGCTGTCGGGAATTCGTGGGTTGCGGTTGCACGTGGTGTCGGTTGTCGCGAAGTTCAAGTACGACGACCACAATCCCGTCGAACATCGTCAGTCGGTGGCCGCCAGGCTGACTGCCCGGGGTCGTGGACGAGACGCCGCCGCAGCGGGTCAGCAACGCCGTCGCCTCAACCGGATCGGAACGTGGATTCCCACAAAGGGAGACCGGTGACCGTGCAGGGCGCTCGCTCCGTGTTGGCGGTATGACAGCCCACGGCGAAGCAAGCCAGACAACTGCTTGCTTCGCCGTGGTTCTCAGTTCCCACCCGGCCATCCGCCAAGTGGGCGACGATCTGCCGGCCGCTCAGGCGCCCACCGTGGTTCCGGCGAACCGCTCGACGACGGCATTGCAGAACGCCGGCAGGTCGTTAGGCGACCGGCTCGAAGTGATATTTCCATCCATGACGACTTCCTCGTCGATGACGTTCGCCCCCGCGTTGCGCAGGTCCGTGCGCACGCTGGGCCACGACGTCAGCGTCCGGCCACGCACCACACCGGCCTCGACGAGTGACCACGGGCCGTGGCAGATCACGCCGACCGGTTTCCCCGAGTTGACGAAGTCACGAACAAAGCTGACCGCCGATGTGTCCATGCGCAGTTTGTCCGGGTTGACCGTCCCACCGGGAAGGAGCAACGCGTCATACTCGTCGACCGATGCATCGGAAACGAGGCGGTCGACCGAAAAGGTGCCTGCGGCATCCAGGTCGTTGTTGCGTGCCTGGATCTCGCCCATGTGTAGCGACAGCACCTCGGTGTTCGCGCCGGCGCCTTGTACCGCCTGACGCGGCTGCTCGAGTTCGACCCTCTCGACGCCGTCCGCCGCCAGGATGGCGACCCTCTTGCCTTGCAGCTCACTGGTCATTGTGATTTCCTCCTCGGTCTGTGGGGGTGCTCCTGCCGTTCGTCCACACTTGTCGGGATCAAATGGCTTGCGGCGGTCCTGATTTCAGGAGCCGAAGGACGACCTCGGTGGCCGAGTACCCGGCCTGGTCCGAGCCAATCCCATCCTCGCAACACGAAGAAATCGTCGGAAATTGGCCTTGTCAGACGGTGAGAAGCAGCGCGACTGCGCGTCGGCGCGGTTGGCCTAGCGGGATGCGAATGTGACCCGCAGCGCGGCGGCCGGCCCTCGCAGCGTGGTGCCGACTTGGCTTGTCACCGTTGCGGGCTGAGCATGCTCGGGCTTCAGGGCCAAGTCGGGCAGTCGCTGTAGCGGTGCGGACAGAGCCGCGACGAGTTCGGTATTCGCGAGCCAGTTGCCGATGCAGCTGTGTGGGGCCTGGCCGAACGACACCGTGGGCATCACATTGCGGGTGATGTCGAATTCGTCCGGCCGGGGGTACACGGCCGGATATCGATCCCGTGCCAGGTCACCGCTTCGGGGCAGGCCCGCGGCAGCATTCCGACGGCCGGCTCCCAGCGCATGCCCTCCCAGACCGCCATCTGGACATATCGGTCTGGATCCGATCGCAGCAGGTCGAGTTGGCCGGGATGGGTGAAGCGCGGACAGAATATTGCCCAGAGTCAGCATGGTGGTGTCGGCGGTGCGAACTGATCGGTTCGGCCTACGACCTGTATGACACCGATGAGACAGTGCCGGTCAGCCTCATCACCGCACCGGTTTTCAACGCAGCCGGCGACGCGCAGTGGGAATTGCAGATTGCCCCGTTCCACCAGGGACTCCCGGCCACCGAACGCGACCGGATGATCGCCGAAATCAAGGCCACTGCTCGCGAACTTGTTTAAGCCGTGCCTCCGGGGTATCCGCGACGGCGGACGCCGCTGCTGAACGAGTCAGCGGCTATGCGGGCGCCCTCCGATTGTTCGATGACACCAGGAGATCTCGATGACAACCAAGGCATTGTTCGTCCAACTCGAGGCGAAGCCGGGCAAAGAAGCCGACGTGGCGGAATTTCTGCGCTCAGCGCTTCCGATCGTGCAGCAGGAGCCGGGTACCCAGGCCTGGTTCGCCGTCCAGTTCAGTCCGGGCACATTCGCCATCTTCGATGCGTTCCCCGACGACGATGCCCGCCAGGCCCACCTCAACGGCCAGGTCGCCAAGGCGCTGGCCGAGCGCGGCGGCGAACTGTTCAGCAAGGCGCCGGAGATCATCCCCGCCGACGTCCTGGCGGACAAGGTGTAGCGGTCCTGACCCCAGCCGCGAGGTGGCGGCGTGGCGTAGGAGTGGTTGCTGCTCGCGGGTGCTTGACTCCATCTGTGGCGACAGTGGGATGGCTGAGTCGGGAAGGTCCGGTCGTGGTCCGGGCGGTTGTCGCCGTTTCAGTGGGCGTGGTGGTCGCCGTAGTGGTCGGAGGATCTGCCGGTTGGGGGTATGCACCGGCTGCGGGCTGGATCGCTGCGGCGACGGTGTTTCTGATTTGGACCTGGTCGGTCATCGGCAGGATGACTGCCGAGCGGACAGCGGCGCACGCGACACGGGAGGACCCGACCCGGGCGATGACCGACCTGATCATCGTCTCGGCCAGCGTGGCGAGCCTGGCCGGGGTGGGTTACCTCCTGGTCGCGGAGGCCCAGAAGGGCGGCGGCGACAGCGCGGCGGTCGTCGGGATCGGGAGCGTCGCCGCGGCCTGGTTCACGGTGCACACCGTCTTCACGGTGCGCTACGCCCGGCTCTATTACCTCGTTCCAGTGGGCGGCGTCGATTTCAATCAGGACGAGACGCCGGCATACGTCGATTTCGCCTATCTGGCGTTCACCATCGGAATGACCTACCAGGTTTCCGACACCGATCTGCAGAGCCGGATCATCCGCGTGACGGCGTTGCGCCAGGCGATGCTGTCCTACCTGCTCGGCGCCGTGGTCCTGGCCATCACGATCAACCTGGTCGTCGGCCTCGGCAACGCCAACGGCTGATATGCCTGACTAGCCGCCGGTGCGGTGGCGCAGTAACGCGATGTCGTCTTTGCGGCCCTTGTCGGCGGTCTCGCAGATGACCGGGGCGTCGGCGGCCTCGACGACCGCTACCAGCAGGCCGACGTCGATCTCGCCGGAGCCGAGGTTGGCGTGGCGATCCCGGCCGGATCCCGCCGGGTCCTTCGAGTCGTTGCAGTGGATCAGGTCGATGCGGCCGGTGATGCCCTTGATGCGCTCGACAGCATCTACCAATCCCTCACCGGCCGCCCAGGCGTGGCAGGTGTCGAGGCAGAACCCGATGCCCTGGTCGCCGATGTGATCCCACAGCCGGGCGATGGTGTCGAAATGGCGGGCGATGGCGTGGTCGCCGCCCGCGGTGTTCTCCAGGTAGACGGGCACCTCGGTCTCGAGCTGGTCGAGGGCCTTGCGCCACCGTTCGAATCCGGCGTCGAGGTCGTCGTCCTCGGTGACGTGGCCGCCGTGGACGATGACCGCCCTGGCCGCGATCTTGGCTGCGGCGTCGCAGGTCTGCTGCAGGATCTTGCGGGACGGGATACGGACCCGATTGTTGGCCGACGCCACGTTGATGAGGTAGGGCGCGTGGACGAACAGCGGTACCGACGACTCCCGCAGGCGGGCGGCGTCGTCGCGGGGCTTCGGCGCCTTCCAGCTCTGCGGGTCGCCGAGGAAGAACTGCACCACGTCGGCATCCTCCGCTTCGGCGTGGGCGAGTGGGTCTTCGCGGCCTACATGCGAACCGATGAGCACGCGGCCAGTCTAGGTGAAAGCGGGCACATCAAATCCTCCGCTGCACGTAGGGTTGCCGGGTGGACTTGCTGCTCGGAATCGACATGGGCACCGGGAGCACAAAGGGTGTACTCGTGGACGCGGCCGGGTCGGTGATCGTGTCCGAAACCGTCGTGCACTCGATGCAGTTGCCCCGACCCGGGTGGGCCGAGGTCGATGCCGAGGCGATGTGGTGGCGCGAGGTGTGCGACATCAGTGCGAAGTTGCTGGCCCAGGTGCCCGCGGGGTCGGGCGTGGCCGCGATGTGTGTCAGCGGCGTCGGACCGTGTCTGGTGTTGTGCGACGACGACCTGCGCCCCCTGCGTCCGGCGATCCTGTACGGCGTTGACACCCGGGCGGCCGCCGAAATCGGCTCGCTGACCACCGAACTGGGTGCAGAAAACATCCTTGCCAGGGCAGGGACGCTGCTCTCCAGCCAGGCGGTCGGCCCGAAACTGGAATGGGTGCGTCGGCACGAGCCCCACGTGTTCGAGTGTGCGCGGCGGTGGTACGGGTCGAACTCGTACATCGCGGCCAAACTGACCGGCGAATACGTGCTCGATCACCACACCGCAAGCCAGTGCGACCCGCTCTATGCCACCCGGGAATTCGAGTGGAACACCGAGTGGGCGCAGCGAATCTGCGGGCATTTGCCGCTGCCCAGGCTGGTCTGGCCCAGCGATGTCGTCGGCACCGTGCACGATGAGGCCGCCGCCGCGACCGGCGTTCCGGCGGGGACGCCGGTGGTCGCGGGCACCGTAGACGCGTATTCGGAGGCGTTCTCCGTCGGTGTGCGCCATCCGGGCGATCAGATGCTGATGTATGGCTCGACGATGTTCCTGGTGCAGATCATCGACGAGTACTACAGCGATCCCGCGTTGTGGACGACGGCGGGGATCGAACGTGACACGCTCGCCCTGGCGGCCGGGACGTCCACATCGGGCAGCCTGATGAACTGGCTGCAAACCATAACCGGCGGTGCGCCTTTCGACACACTGATAGCCGAGGCGCAGGCAGTTCCGCCCGGTAGCGAGGGCCTGTTGGTGCTGCCATACCTGGCAGGCGAGCGAACGCCGGTGTTCGATCCGCAGGCCCGGGGAGTGTTCGCGGGACTCACCCTACGACATGGTCGTGGCCATCTGTTTCGTGCCGCCTACGAAGGGATTTCATTCGGCATCCGCCAGATCCTGGAGCGGTTCGACGATGCGCATGCGGGGTCCCGCACGGTGGCCGTGGGCGGGGGACTGCGCAGCCCGATCTGGGCGCAGACGGTCAGCGATGTCACCGGCCGGCCCCAACTCGTTCCCGAGCAGGCCATCGGCGCCAGCTACGGCGACGCGCTGCTCGCCGCGATCGGAGTGGGGCTGGTGCCGCCGGACACGGACTGGGCCAAGATCGCCCGCGAGATCAAACCCGATCCGCACAACCGTGCGATCTACGACGACCTGTACCCGACGTGGTGTGAGCTCTATCCGGCCACAAAGGGATTGGTGCACCGGCTGGGCACCGAGGATCCGCACGCTCCGCCCGTCGGGTAGCCGCCGTCCACCGCGTGCCAACCGCGGAAGGCTGGCCCACAGCCCGTCGAGTGTGCGGTCGTGGCGTCGAGCGTGCACTGAGGGCGCCCTCGCGCGAAAAGTCTCGCCCTGGACGCACACTCGAGGCGGGTACAGGAAGGAAGCGAAATCCTCGTGGATGGGGTGACTACGGACTGACGGTATCGAGAATGGCTGTGGCGGTTCCGGGGTCGGTGACCAACTGGTTGAAGTACCCACCACGGGCGCCGGCGACGATCGAGTCGACCTTGTCCCTGCCGACCGCCACTGCGATTGCCACCGGAACATGGCGCAACACCTCGAGTTCGACCGCAATCAACCGTTCACTGCCTTCGAATGGAATCGCATTGCCGGAACGGTCGTAGAACCGTGAACACACGTCACCGACCGCGGAGCGCAGCGAGTTCGAGCTCGTCGGAACGAATTGAGGGATGTCAGCACGCATCAGCGGCGGTGCTCCCACACCCATGAGTACGCAACGGGCGTGCGGCCAAAGGTGCAGTACCCGTTGGATACTGGGGTCGTTCAGCAGCGATGGGTACAAATCAGGCCCGGGCAGGGCCGGCGCGAACAGATACGTGGCCCGGCCGCCGACGCGGTTGGCCACCAGACGGGTGATCTCGTTCGTCTGGTACCACTCCTCGGGCTGGTCGTTGCCACCGACGGTGGGAGCCACCAGAACGCCGGGCAGCTCGGTCAGGTCGAACTGGGCGACCTCGTATACCGTCCGCCCCGACGACACCAGCAGGATGTCGCCGGGCAGCAGACCGGCCCCGGAAAGTGCGCGGCCGACCGCGGGTGCCAGCGCTCCGCCCATCACGTCGACGGTTGTCCGACCCACCCCTGGATTGGGTAGCGGCAGGCTGAGGTAGACGGTGGTCAGACCGAGCGCCCTGGCCAGTTGGTCGGCGAGATCGCTTGCCGCCGCCTCGGCAGGCGGGACCACCTCGATACGCACGATTCCCTGGCGCTTGGCCTCCGCCAGGAGTCGGCTGACGGTCGCACGGCTGGTCCCCAACTGCGAGGCGACCTCGGCCTGGGTGGCGTCTTCGCGGTAGTACAGCTTTGCCGCCGCATACAACAGCGACTGTGGGAAATGCCCGGTCTCAGCATCCGGCGAAGAGCCGTCGTCGCCGGTCAGGCCACTGTGCTGGGCGGCTCGGGGCATGCACCGAGTATGGCACTGAACATTTGTTCGCGGGGGAATTTCACTGAACATTCGTTCTGGACATATGTGCGCATGGCGGGATAGTGTGACTGAAGCCACAACCGGGTACGCGAAGATATCCACACCGGGCGTGCGCAACACCGTCGCATGAGGAGTCGCAGATGACTGATCAAATTCCGGAGAAGATGCAGGCAGTCGTCTGTCACGGCCCGCATGACTATCGGCTCGAGGAGGTGGCGGTTCCGGTCCGAGGACCGGGCGAGGCCCTCATCCGGGTGGAGGCAGTGGGGATCTGCGCCAGCGACCTGAAGTGCTATCACGGCGCCGCGAAGTTCTGGGGTGATGAGAACCGCCCGGCCTGGGCGGAGACCATGGTGATCCCCGGGCACGAGTTCGCCGGTCGGGTCGTGCAACTCGACGACGAGGCGGCGGCCCGCTGGAACATCGCGGTCGGCGATCGGGTGACCTCCGAGCAGATTGTGCCGTGCTGGGAATGCCGCTATTGCAAGCGCGGTCAGTACCACATGTGCCAACCCCACGACCTGTACGGCTTCAAGCGACGGACCCCGGGCGGAATGGCCAGCTACATGGTGTATCCGGTGGAATCGCTGGTGCACAAAGTCTCTGGCGACATCCCGCCCGCGCACGCTGCCTTCACCGAGCCGCTGTCGTGCTCGCTGCACGCTGTCGAGCGCGCGCAGATCACCTTCGAAGACACCGTGGTGGTCGCCGGCTGCGGCCCGATCGGACTGGGCATGGTCGCGGGCGCACGCGCCAAGAGCCCGATGCACGTCATCGCGTTGGACATGGCACCGGACAAGCTCGAACTCGCGGCCGGCTGCGGTGCCGACATCACGATCAACATCGCCGAGCAGGATGCGATCTCGATCATCCGCGATCTGACCGACGGCTACGGGGCCGACGTGTATCTGGAAGGCACCGGCCACCCGTCCGCAGTTCCGCAGGGCCTCAACCTGTTGCGCAAACTCGGCCGGTACGTCGAGTACGGGGTCTTCGGCAGCGACGTGTCCGTCGACTGGAGCATCATCAGCGATGACAAGGAGCTCGACGTCCTGGGGGCCCACCTCGGGCCGTACTGCTGGCCGGCGGCGATCAAGATGATCGAGTCCGGTGTGCTGCCCATGGACCGCATCTGCACTCACCAGCTGCCGCTGACGGAGTTCCAGAAGGGCCTGGACCTGGTCGCCAGCGGCACCGAGTCGGTCAAAGTCTCGCTGATTCCCGCCTGACCTCCTTTCAGGCGCCTACAGAAGGACTCGAGTACATGAGTGCAGAGCGCTTCTCCGACCGGCAGATGTCGCGGCGGAACATATTGGCCGCGTTGGGGCTCGGCGGGCTTGCCGCGGCCAGTCTGCCGGTGCTGAGCGCCTGCGGGGTTGGCGGGCGAGCCAGTGCACCCAACGGGGCAGGCGATGTCAGCGGCGGCTTCAACTGGAAGAAGGCTTCCGGTGCCAGCATCAACATCCTGCAGACCCCCCACCCGTACCAGTTGTCGTACCAACCGCTGCTCAAGGAGTTCACCGATCTGACCGGAATCAACGTCAACGTTGACCTGGTTCCCGAGGCGGACTACTTCACCAAGCTCAACACCGAACTCGCCGGCGGCTCCGGAAAGCATGACGCGTTCATGCTCGGCGCCTACTTCATCTGGCAGTACGGTCCACCCGGGTGGATCGAGGATCTCCAGCCGTGGTTGAAGAACACGTCGGCAACGAACGCGGAGTACGACTTCGATGACATCTTCGACGGCCTGCGTGCATCGACGCGGTGGGATTTCACTCTGGGCCATCCGTTGGGCACCGGCGGCCAGTGGGCGATCCCGTGGGGTTTCGAGAACAACGTGGTGGCCTACAACAAGGCCTATTTCGACCAGCGCGGCATCACGAAGCTGCCGGACAAATTCGACGACTTCATCCAATTGGCGGTCGATCTGACCGATCGGTCGGCGAACCGATACGGCATCGCCACCCGCGGGTCCAAGTCCTGGGCCACTATCCATCCCGGCTTCATGACGCAGTACACCCGCGAAGGCGCGGTCGACTACAAGTTCAACGGCTCCGAGCTGATCGCCGAGATGGACAGCGACAAGGCGATCGAATTCACCAAGAGGTGGATCGAGATGCAGCACAAAGCCGGTCCCACGTCGTGGACCACCTACGACTACCCGAACGCCACCGGTGATCTCGGTGACGGCAAGGCGATGATGGTCTACGACGCCGACAGCGCCACCTATCCCAAGAACAAGCCGGGAGCGAGCAAAGAGGCCGGGCACCTGGCCTGGTATCCGGGTCCGGCGGGCCCCGACGGCAACTACAAGACCAACCTGTGGACGTGGAGCTGGGCGATGAGCGCCAACTCCCGCAACAAGTTGCCTGCGTGGCTTTTCATCCAGTGGGCCACCGGCAAGGATTCGATGAACAAGGCGGTCGAGGGCGGTACTTACGCCGATCCGGTGCGAAAGTCGGTCTTTGACACCACCTTCAAACGGGTGGCCGCGAACCAGCCGGGTTACCTGGAGACCTTCGAAACAGTGATCGGATCGTCGAAGATCCAGTTCACCCCACAGAAGAAGTTCTTCGACACCACACAGAACTGGGCCGTCGCGCTGCAGGACATTTACGGCGGGGACGACGCCGCATCGCGCCTGCGGAGCCTGGCAAAGACCAATACCTCCAAGGTCAACCTCTAGGAGCGCCGGCATGACAACTCAGACACCCAAGGCGGCGCAGGAAACGCCGGAGCAGCCCGCCTCCACCACGAGGCGGCCACTACCCGAAGTCCCGAGCTGGCGGCGAAAACTGCGGCCCTACATACTGTCGATTCCCGCGCTGGTCATCGTTATCGGCATCCTGTACCCATTCGTTCTGGGTGCCTACTACGCGTTCCTCAACTACGCGGCGGTGAATCCCAATCCGCGCTTCATCTGGTTCCAGAACTTCAAATCGGTGCTCGGCGATCAGGTCTTCTGGCAGAGCGTCAAGGTCACCGCGATCTTCGCGGTGGTCGCGACTCTGGTCGAGACGGCGTTGGGGGTGGGGCTGGCATTACTGCTGAACCGGTCCAGCATCATCGGCAAGATCTTTGAGAAGGTGCTCATCCTGCCGCTAATGATCGCACCGGTGATCGCGGGCGTCATCTGGAAGCTGATGTTCAACCCGCAGTTCGGCATCCTCAATCACGTTCTGGGGCTGGGCAACACCTTCGACTGGCTGTCGAGCACGCACGCTCTGTGGTCGGTGATCCTCGTCGATCTTTGGATCTTCACGCCGTTCGTGGCGATCCTGGTGCTCGCCGGCATGCGTTCGCTGCCCAGGGAACCGTTCGAGGCGTCGGAGGTCGACGGCGCGAACTGGTTCTACATGTTCCGCAAGCTGATGCTGCCGATGCTGTGGCCCTACATCCTGGTGGCGGTCATCTTCCGGTTCATGGACAACCTGAAGGTCTTCGACCACATCTACGTGCTGACTGCCGGCGGACCCGGCGTCGCGACGCGGACGCTGCAGATCGGCGCCTTCGAGGACTCGATCATCAACCTCAACTACTCCCGCGGCAGCACCTACATGCTGCTGCTCTGGATCATTGTGTTCATCACCGCGCGCTACCTGGTGAGCGTGCTCGGAAAAGCGCAGCGGCGCGCTGCCGGAGCGGAGTCCTAGAGCCATGGCACTCAAATTGAGCAGGAGCGAACTACTTCCGGGTCAGAAGCGGCTCGGCATCGGATCGGTGGGCGCCGACATCGGACTGATCTTCTGGTTCATCTTCTCGCTGTTCCCGATCGCGTGGATGGTGATACTGGCCTTGAAGAGCGCCCAAGAGCAGACCACGACCTACTTCCAGTTCAGTCCGACGTGGTCGAACTTCGCAACGGTGTTGTCCGACAAGGGCACCCAGATGACAAGCGTCGACTTCAAGACGTCGCTGCTGACCAGTCTGATCAACTGCGGTGGTGCCGTGATCGTTTCACTCGTGATCGGCATACCCGCCGCCTACGCTGCAGGCCGCTGGAAGTACAAGGGCAGCAATGACCTGATGTTCCAGATGCTGTCCTTCCGGTTCGCGCCGGAGCTCATGGTTATCGTGCCGCTGTTCGTGATCTACAACCAGATCGGGCTGTTCGACACCAAGGTCGGCATGATCTGGGTGCTTCAGCTGGTCACCATGCCACTTGTGGTCTGGATCCTGCGCTCGTACTTCGAGGAC
>JAOPWF010000308.1 GCA_025965815.1 Mycobacterium sp. | reverse complement strand
CACGCGGGTGTGTTGAGCCAGATCGAGATCTATCTGGTGGGCGTTCCGGGTGTCGCCTGGTTCGCGGTGCTGCTTGAACTGTCCCGGCCGTGCGACAGCTGGCGCAGCCGCGTGAAGGAATTCGTGTTGATCGTGGCGGTGGCCGCCGCGGTTCTGGTTGGCGCGGCTATTGCGGGCAGCGTGGACGGGCCGCTGCGGCTCGGCCACTGGGTGATGTTCGCGGCGATCTCACTGTCCACCCTCGGCGCGATGGTGGCAGCGGTGCTGCGGCCCGCGCAGCCGGGGCCGGTGGCCGGGGTGGTCGCGGTCGCCACCCTGTTCTTCGCGCTGGGCAACGCGATCCTGGTCATCCCGCTCGGGCTGGTGCCCAGTTGGCTCGCGCTGGCGTCGACGGGCTTCGACGTGGCGCTGCTTGGCATTGCCGTCGCAATCTGGGACGCCTTCGACGAAGGCCAGGCACTGCGCGCGGACATGCTGCGGTCCTTCGCGGCGACCGTAGTGGTGGCGCTGCTGTTCGGCGGGCAGGCCCTGATCGGGAGGGCCGTCGCGGGCCAGCAGACGGCGCTCACCGTGCTGCTGTTCACCAGCCTCGCCGTCGCGGTCGCCGTGCAGGTGCTTGCCGATCCGCTGGCCGGCCTGCTCGACCGGTTGGCGTTCTCCCGGTCACCGGCGCTGCGGGCCGACCGCGCTACGCTGCGTCGCACCGAGGCGGCGTTGCCCCTGCGATCGGAGAATCCGCTGGACTGCGTCGACGACGACACCTTCAGCCGGCTCACCCGCCGCGCGCTGGGCCACTACGGCGACCTGTCCAAGCTCGTCGCCAGTCCGCTGACCGCCCTGCCCGTCATCGACGAGCGGCTGGCCGCGCGCGGTGCACCAGACCAGCCACTGGAGCGGGCCAACGAACTCAAGGCGCTGCTGGCCGACCGCATCGCCCGGCTCAAGCCACGCGACGGCGGCGACTTCGGCACCACCGAGCAGTGGCGGTACTACAACTCGCTGTACTTCCCGTACGTCGTCGGGGTGCGGGCGTATGCGCAGAACGCGACGGCCGCCGGCCTGGACCCGACGGCGCGCCGGGCGTGGCACTGGTTCGTCACCGAGGTGCCGCAGCGGTCCCTGCACAACTGGCAGACCGCCGCGGCGCGCCTGATCGCCGCCGATCTGCGGGGCCGCCTGGTGGCCGCAGAAACGGTGTCGCAGGACTAATCCGCGGCCGCCTCGCGCCCCGCCCCCTCGCCCGTCGCCCCGCGTCAAGTGTGCGTCCAGGGCGAGAATCGTTGGCGAATCCCGCCCTCCGCGCACGCTCGACGCCGGGACCGCACACTCGAGCCTCGACGACTGGCAGCAGTTGGCAGTTAGCGGCGTCGATCTGGCAGTGCGTGCTGAGCAGCATCAATGGTGTTCGCACCTGTCAATCTCGCGCAGCACTCAGGAGATCCGAAGTGACCGCCATCACCACCCGTCCACTGTCTGATTCCACCGATTCGTTGCTGCGGTTCGCGATGCGTGCCGACGCCACCCTGTGCGCCGTCGTCGGCCTGCTCGTCGCCATGACCGCCGATCCGCTGTCCCGGCTGTCGGGCCTGTCGCCCACCGCCGAGTGGGTCACCGGCGCCGTCTTCGTCGCCTACG
The DNA here is from genome assembly GCA_025965815.1 of Mycobacterium sp. Taxonomy (GTDB): domain Bacteria; phylum Actinomycetota; class Actinomycetes; order Mycobacteriales; family Mycobacteriaceae; genus Mycobacterium. The sequence continues at coordinate 1,110 of JAOPWF010000308.1, read as the reverse complement.
GCGCGCTGCTCTACGTCCTTGCCGCCGCGCCGGACATCCGGTCCATCGGTATCGGAGTGGTCACCGCCAACGTCATCTTCTCGGTGCTGGTGGTCATCGTGGTTGCGGCGGGTTGGCTGCCGCTGACCGAGTTCGGCGTCGTCCTGACGCTGGGCACCACCGCCGCCACCCTCACCCTGGCCTACCTGCAGCTCCTCGGAGTCCGTCGCCTGGCGTGACTCAACGCAATCGGCAACCGCCATCCATCAACCGAAAGGAATCTCATGACCGCCATCAGCTCAGCCCGGGCAACCGAATCCACCGACTCGTTCCTGCGTCTCGCCCTGCGTGCCGATGCGATCCTGTCAGGAGTCTGCGGCGTCGCGATCGCCGCGGCCGCCGCACCGTTATCGGGCTACACCGGGATTCCCAAGTCGGTCGATTACGCCATCGGGGTCGGGTTCATTCTGTACGGCCTGGTGGTGTTCGGCCTGGCCGCGCGGCCGCGGGTACGGGGCGCGGGCATCGGGGTGGCCATCGCTAACGCGGTCGGCACCGTGGCCGCGGTGGCGGTCGTCCTCGCCGACGTGCTGCCGCTGAGCACCGCCGGCGTCGTGCTCACCCTGGCGACCGGCGTCTACACGGCCGTCATGGCCGACCTGCAGTACCTCGGAGTGCGCCGCATTCGGGCGTGACTCCCTCCCCCCGATGCGGGGCGCCACCGTCGAGGTTTCGGTTGGCCGCCCCGCATCGGCTCATGTCCCTAGAGCTTGCGCAGCCGCAACCGGTTGATGGCGTGGTCGGCGTCCTTGCGCAGCACCAAGGTGGCCCGCGGGCGGGTGGGCAGGATGTTCTCGATCAGGTTGGGCCGATTGATCGAACGCCAGATCTCGCGGGCCGCGACGTCGGCCTGCTGATCGGTCAGGCCCGCGTAGTGGTGGAAGTGCGACGCCGGATCGGCGAACGCCGTCGAGCGCATGGTCAGGAAGCGCGACACGTACCACTCCTCGATGTCCTCGATGCGGGCATCGACATAGACCGAGAAGTCGAACAGATCCGACACCATCAGGGTGGGCCCGGTCTGCAGCACGTTGAGCCCCTCAAGAATGAGTATGTCAGGATGCCTTACCA
>JAOPWF010000278.1 GCA_025965815.1 Mycobacterium sp. | reverse complement strand
CGGCGCGAGCGGTATCGGCGCGGCCTGCGCGCGGGAACTCGCCGCCCGTGGTGCGTCAGTCACCGTCGCCGACATCGATGAGGTCGCTGCCAAGGGGTTGGCGCAGGAGATCAACGGAATCCCCTGGGCTGTCGACCTTCTCGACGTCAAGGCGCTCGAGGATCTTCAGCTCGAGGTCGACATCCTGGTGAACAACGCAGGGGTGCAGAGCATCGACCCGATCGTCGACTTCGCGCCCGAACGCTTCCGGAGACTGCTCGCGCTCATGGCGGAGGCGCCGTTTCTGCTGATCCGTGCGGCTCTTCCGCACATGTATGAGCAGAACTTCGGCCGGGTCATCAACATCTCGTCAGTGCACGGCATCCGGGCCTCGGAATACAAGGTCGGCTACGTCACCGCCAAACACGCGCTGGAAGGCCTGTCCAAGGTGACCGCGCTCGAGGGCGGACCGCATCAGGTCACCAGCAACTGCGTCAATCCTGGATACGTGCGAACTCCTCTGGTGGCCAGGCAGATCGCCGATCAGGCCCGCACGCATGGCATTCCGGAGCAGGAGGTCGTGGCGAAGATCCTGCTTACCGAGAGCGCCATCAAACGACTGGTCGAACCGGAGGAGGTTGCGTCGTTGGTCGGTTGGCTGGCATCGCCGCATGCCGCGATGGTGACCGGTGCCTCGTACACCATGGACGGTGGATGGACTGCGCGCTGACAGTGTTCGGCGCCTAGTGGAGCCAGGTACCGATCCGGTGCAATGCCTCATCGATGTCGGCCACCGGACCGGCGAAGGAGAACCGCGCATACCCGCCACCGTGCACGGTGTCGAAGTCGATACCGGGCGCGATCGCAACCCCGGTGTCCGCCAGCAGTTTCGAGCAGAACTCGAGTGAATCGCTGGTATACGCCGAGACGTCGGCGTACACGTAGAACGCCCCGTCGGCGGGCGCCAGGCGGTCCAGCCCGATCTCTGGCAGACCGCGCAACAGCAGGTCGCGGTTGACGGCGTACTGCTGCACCAGCCCGTCGGCCTCGGCGATCGACGCCGGGTCGAACGCAGCGACGGCGGCATGCTGCGCCAGCGCGGGCGGGCAAATGGAGAAGTTGCCCGTCAGGCAGTCCACCGCCCGGCGCAGCTCGGCCGGAACCAGCAGCCAGCCGAGCCGCCATCCGGTCATCGCGAAGTACTTCGAGAAGCTGTTGGCCACGATCGCATCCCGCGAGGTCTCCCACGCGCTGCTGGTGGCTGGGGCTCCCGCGTAGACGAGGCCGTGGTAGATCTCGTCGCTCACCAACCGCACCCCGGATTCATCGCACCACGACGCGATTGCGGCCAGCTCCCCGGCCGGAATCACCGTCCCGGTGGGATTCGCCGGGCTGGCCACCACGACGCCGCGCACCGGCGGGTCGAGCTCGGCCAGCATCTGCGCGGTCGGCTGGAATCGGGTCTGCGGCCCGCATGGGATCTCGACGACTTCACAGCCCAGCGCGGACAGGATGTTGCGGTAACAGGGGTAGCCCGGGCTGGTGACGGCAACCCGGTCACCCACGTCGAAGCACGCCAGAAACGAGAGCAGGAATCCACCGGTCGAGCCGGTGGTAACCACCACGTCGTCGGCGTCGACGGTGAGGCCGTGCCGGTCGGCGTACGACTGCGCGATCGCGGCGCGTAGTTCCGGAATCCCGAGCGCCACCGTGTAGCCGAGCCGGTCGTTGGCCAGCGCCTCGGCCGCTGCCGCTCGTACCGGTGCAGGCGCGGGCGCACCGGGCTGCCCGGCCGACAGATTCACCAGATCGCCATGGGTGCGCTGGCGTTCGGCGGCAGCCAGCCAGACGTCCATCACGTGGAACGGCGGGATGCCGGCGCGCAGTGCCGTGTTCATCCTGCTCAGGCTAGAACACCTCGGATTCCAGCAGGCGCAGGTGCTCGCGCGGCGGCCCGAGCAGCTGTGCACTCGCGTGCGCGCGTTTGAAGTACAACTGCATGTCGTGTTCCCAGGTGATGGCGATGCCGCCGTGCATCTGGATGCCCTCGGCCGCCACCGCGGCGAGCGCCTCGCTGGCGGCCACGCGTGCCAGCGCCGCCGACGTCGGTGACGGCTCGGCGATGGCGTCGTTGACGACCGCACGTGCGGATTGCACGGCGACGTAGAGGTCGGCCATCCGATGCTTGAGCGCCTGGAAGCTGCCGATCGGCCGGCCGAACTGAAGGCGGCCCTTGGTGTAGTCGACGGTCAGCTCGAGACACCGCGTCGCGGCGCCGACCTGTTCGGCGGCCATCAGGATGGCCGCGGTGTCGGCAATGCCCGGATCCGCGCCCAATGGGGCGGTGTCCTGCGGCTCGAGCCGCGCCAGCCTGCGGGTGGGATCCATCGCGTAGACGGGGTGTGTCGTGAATGCCGTCCAGCGGGTCAGTCGCTCACTGTCTGCCGCGACCACGACATCGGCGATGCCACCGTTGATGACATAGTCGGCGTCGAACACGACCGCACCGATCGCGGTCCCCTCGGCCAGCTGTCCCAAGGTGTCCGCGTCCGCGTCGTCGGCGGCCAGCAGTGCCACCTCGGCGAGGGTGGTGCCGAATAGCGGTGTGGGTACCAGCGCCCGGCCGAGTTCCTCGAGGACGACGGCGGCGTCGGCCAGTTCGCCGCCCGCCCCGCCGAGTTCTTCGGGCACCACCAGCGCCGCCGCGCCGACCTGCTCGCAGAGCACCTTCCACAACGATTCGTCGTATCCCCGTGGCGATTCCATCGCATCCCGCACCGCCTCGGGGCCGGCGTGCTTGTCGACGAGCGCCCGTACCGTCTGCGCGAGCAGGTCGCGTTCTTCACTCACGTCAGTGCCTCCAGCACTCGACGGCGATGCGCGCTCGGATCGCCCCAGGCTGACCGCAGTGCCTGCACCCGCAGCAGCCACAGCGACAGGTCGTGCTCGGCGGTGAAGCCGATGGCGCCGTGGGTCTGAAGCGCCGACCGGGCGGCCAGCAGGCCGGCGTCGGCGGCGGCGGCCTTGGCGGCGCTGACATCTCGAGCCGTGTCGGGCGATCGGTCAGCCAGCGAGAGCGCCGCCGCATACACCAGCGGCCGGGCCAACTCGACCGCGATGTGCACGTCGGCGAGCTTGTGTTTGATCGCCTGATAGCTGCCGATCGCGCGGCCGAACTGGGTGCGCTGCTTGGCGTAGTCCACCGACGCGTCCAGCAGCGCCTGGGCGGCCCCGACCAGTTGCGCGGCGGTGGCCAGTGCCCCGAATTCGTAGGCGCGGGCCACGTCCGCGTTCTGTCCGGCACCGGATGCGGTGACGTCGAAGAGCCGCCGGCTGGGGTCAACGGACTCAAACCGGTCACCCGCTTCGCCGTCGCTGACTGCACCGTCGGCGGCCACCAGGATCAGTCCTGCGGCGTCGGCGTCCACGGCGCGTGGCACGTGTGGCAGCAGCGCCACGGTGGCGATCAGCTCCCCGGTGGCCAGCGCGGCACAGCGATCGGCTCCCTCTTTCTGGCTGGCGAGCAGACCCGGTGCCACCGCAATGGATTCGGTGACCGGGCCGGGGACGCACCACCGGCCGAGGCGCTCGACCGCCACCACCAGATCGACAGGGTGGGCGTCGATCCCGTCGAACTTCTCCGGCACCGCAAGCGCGGTGACGCCGAGGTCGGCCAGCTGTGCCCATACCTTGCGGCCCGGCGCGGTGTCGCCGTCGGCCCACGCGCGGACCGCGGCCGGCACATCCGCGGCGGCCAACGCCGCGTCGATGCTGGCCGCGAAGTCGCGCTGCTGCGCGTCTAGATTAAATCTCATTTGGCCTTCTCCCGGGGCAGCCCCAACAGCCGCTCGGCGATGATGTTGCGCTGAATCTCGTTGGTACCGGCGTAGATCGGACCGCCGAGCGCGAACAGCAGACCGTCTGTCCAGAAGTCGGCGAGTTCACCGTCGGCGCCCCGCATGTCCAGCGCGGTCTGGTGGATGGCCACGTCCAGGTCGGACCAGAAGACCTTGGTCACCGACGACTCGGCGCCGAGTTCACCGCCGTCGGCCAGCCTGGTCACCGTCCCGAAGGTGTGCAGCCGGTAGGCCTGCGCCTTGATCCACGCGTCGGCCACCCGGTCGGCGAACGCCTCGTTCGGGTTGGCTTTCCATGCCTGCACCAGGCGTTCGGCCGGCGCCACGAAGCGTGCGGGACTGCGCAGCGACATGCCGCGCTCATTGCTGGACGTGCTCATCGCCGCACGCCAGCCGTCGTGCGGGGCGCCGATGACGTCGTTATCGGGGACGAAGACGTCGTCGAGGAAGATCTCTCCGAAGCCGGTGTCCCCGCCGAGCTGAGCGATGGCCCGCACGGTGATTCCGTCCGCCTTGAGGTCGAACATGAAGTACGTCAGGCCACGGTGTCGCTCCGCCTCGGGGTCGGAACGAAACAGTCCGAAAGCCTTGTCGCCGAACGGCGCTCGTGAGCTCCAGATCTTCTGGCCGTTGAGCTTCCAGCCGCCGTCGACCTTGGTCGCCGTGGATCGCAGCGATGCCAGGTCGCTGCCCGATTCGGGCTCGGACCATGCCTGTGCCCAGATCTCCTCGCCGCTGGCCATCTTGGGCAGGAGGCGGTCCAGCTGCTCGGGCGTGCCGTGTGCGAACAGCGTCGGCGCCAGCATCGATGTGCCATTCGCGCTGGCCCGCCCGGGTGCGCCGGCGCGGAAGTACTCCTCCTCGTACACCACCCACTGCACTAGGGTGGCGTCGCGACCGCCGTAGCGCTCCGGCCAGGTGATCACCGACAGGCCGGCGTCGAACAGCGTTCGGTCCCAACGTCGATGCTGCCCGAAGCCTTCGGCGGTGTCGTAGGACTTCGTCGGGAACGACTCTTTGTTGGCCGCCAGGAAGTCGCGCACCTCGCTCTGGAAAGCCAGCGTTTCGTCGTCGAAACTGAGGTCCATCACGTTCTTTCCCTCAAGAGCGGTTTGACCACCTTGCCGCCGGCGTTGCGGGGCAGCGCCTCGCAGAATGTCACCGAGCGTGGTGTCTTGAAGTTCGCCAGACGCTCACGGGTGTAGGCGATCACGGTCTGTTCGTCCAGCTCTGATCCGGGGCGCCGCACGATGAACGCCTTGCCGACCTCACCGAGGCGCTCATCGGGGAAGCCGATGACCGCGGAGTCGGCGACGCCGTCCAGTCGCGCCAGCACCTGCTCCACCTCGGCGGGGTAGACGTTGAACCCGCCGCAGATGTACATATCTTTGAGCCGGTCGGTGATGCGCAGATTCCCCGCGTCATCGAGGACGCCGACGTCGCCGGTGTGCAGCCAGCCGTCGGAGTCGATGGCCGCGGCGGTGGCCTCCGCGTCGTCGAGATAGCCGAGCATGACGTTCGGCCCGCGCAGCAGTACCTCTCCTGTTTCGCTGCCGGAGTCGCACTTGATCCGCAGCTCGAAGTCGGCGATCGGCCGGCCGCAGGTGGTGGCGACTGTGACGGCGTCGTCGTCCGTCCGGCACATCGTGCCGAACCCGGTGGCCTCGGTGAGCCCGTAGGCGGTCAGCACGATGTCGATGTCCAGCTCCGACTGCATCCGCTCGATCAGCACCACCGGCACCGTCGCCGCGCCGGTGACGGCGAACCGCAACGAGGTCAGGTCGTAATCGCCGCGGGCGGGATGGTCCAGCAGGGTCTGGTAGATCGTCGGCGGGCCGGGCAGCACGGTGATCCGGTGTTCGGCCACCGCGCGCATCGCTCGCTCCGGGTCGAAGGTCAACTGCGGGATAAGGGTGGCGCCGGTCTGCAGGCAGGCCAGGATGCCCGCCTTGAAGCCGAAGTTGTGGAAGAACGGGTTGATGCACAGATAGCGGTCGTCGCTGGTGACCTTGCCGCATGCCGCCCACGCCGCGGGCGCGTCCAGCGACTGCCGATGAGCGGACAGCACGCCCTTGCTGCGGCCGGTGGTCCCGGAGGTGAACAGGATGTCGGAGACGTCGTCGGGACGGACGGCGGCCGCGCGGGCGTCCGCGGCGGCGGTGTCATCACCACGGGCAATGAACTCGTCCCAGGGGACGTCCGCTGTTTCATCCCGGTCGATGGGCACTCGCACGATGTGGCGCAGATCCGGCAGCGCCGCGCGGTCGAGTTCGGCGCTCTTGTCGGCGCCCAGGAACTCACCCATCGCGACCAGCAGCGGCGCACCCGTCCGGGAAAGGATGTCGGTGGCCTCGCCCGCGGTGTAGCGGGTGTTCAGCGGTACGACCACGCCGCCCGCGTAATGCGCGGCCAGGCAAGCCACCACCCAGTGCCAGGTGTTCGGCGACCAGATCGCGACCCGGTCTCCGGCGCCCACGCCGAGGTCGATCATGGCTGCGGCAGCCCGTCTGACCTCGGTCTTCAGCTCGGCGAAGGTCAGCCGCCGGTCGTCGGTGACCAACGCATATTGGTCCGGAAGTTGGTCGGCAATCCAGGTCAGGACTGCAGGGACAGTCCGGTTGATCCCCGGGTCGCTGCGCTCCTGCCCGCCGGCCGGATCGCTCGTCATTGACGCTCCTCTAACAAAGCAAGTGCTTGGTAGGTTAGCCTACAGGTATGGAAGAGGTCCAGAAGTTCAGGGCCGAGGTCCGCGCCTGGCTGGCCGACAACCTGGTCGGTGAATTCGCCGACCTCACGGGTCTCGGCGGGCCGGGCCGCGAACACGAGGCCTTCGACGAGCGGCTGGCGTGGAACCAGCACCTGGCCAAGGCAGGTCTGACGTGCCTGGGCTGGCCCGTCGAGCACGGCGGCCGTGGACTGTCCGTCGCGCACCGGGTGGCGTTCTACGAGGAATACGCCCGGGCCGACGCACCGGACAAGGTCAACCACTTCGGCGAGGAACTGCTCGGTCCGACGCTGATCGCGTACGGCACCGCCGAGCAGCAGAAGCGCTTCCTGCCCCGCATCCTCGACCTCACCGAGATGTGGTGACAGGGCTACTCCGAACCGGGCGCCGTCA